>JADZDV010000001.1 GCA_020850915.1 Chloroflexota bacterium
ACCAGACTGTCCGGGCCGAACGTCGCCGCGCAGATTCGGTCCGCCAGGTCGATCAGCAGCGGAAAGCCGCGGTGCTCCTGGAGCACGCTATCCGCCAGGGCAATGTGCGCGGCCAGGTGCGTGTGGTCCTCGTGCGCGTAGAAGACCCGCGGTGGGGCCAGCTCGCTCGCCCGGTAGATTCCCACCACCACCCTCGATGCCACCTCGTCCCGAAAGCGCCCGATCCACTCGGCCGGCGTCAGGCGCCGCCCGTCAATGGTCGTGTCCGCCTCGTAGCGATGGTGGTACTGGTAGTGCCGGCGCGCCACGGTGGGCGCGATGTGCTCCGAGAACCGCTCGACGATCGCATACTCCAGCGGTTGGAGCGCCTGGCCGATCGTCAGCAGCTCGCGCCTTCCTGGCTCGCTCGCGACGAACAGGAACTTCCGGTGCTGCAGGATCAGCTCCTCCAGCATCCGGGTGGACTCGATCATCATGTCTACGGAGCCGGAGCCAGTCAGCAGCTCGAACGGGGCGGGGTTGCCGTGGCCCAGGCGCCAGACAGCCGTCGCCTTGCGCAGCAGGACCGCGCGCTCGGCGTAGGCCATGATCGCCCGTTGCGCTAGCTCGTTCAGCTCGTCGCGCTCGGAGGTCTGGTTCAGGCCGCCTCGCGCCGCGCGTCGCTCCAGCAGCGCCAGCGCTTCATCGAACGGGTCTCCAACGTCGAGGCGCAGGTCGCGCCGGAACAGTCGCTGGACCCAGGTGCCCTCGTCCCCACGGTAGGAGACCAGGCTGACCCCCACCTGGTAGAAGGTAATCGGCAGGGTATCGTGCTTCTGGACGGTGCCGTCGGCGCACTCCACCCCGCCCTGGAACAGCAGGTCGCGGTGGATCCGCTCGATCGCCCGGAGG
Organism: Chloroflexota bacterium; assembly: GCA_020850915.1. The sequence goes on from JADZDV010000001.1 coordinate 892, forward strand.
TCGGCCCGGTGCAGGCCCGCCTCCTTCGGGGCAGCGGCCTGGGTCGCGATCCGTGGAAAGAGCTGCTCGCGGATCGGCTGGCGGATGCGCTCTTCGTTGCGGACGGCCCGCTCCACCTGCTGAGCCATCCGGTCGTAGACCAGGGCGAGGTCCTGGCCAGAGCGCCAGCTCTCCGGGTCGAGCAGGTCAGCCAGCCGCTCGCCGAAAGCGGCCTGGAACTCATCCGGGCCGATCTCGGCCCGGGCCGGCACGGACAGGTCGTGCGCGGGGTCGGGAGCGCCTGGAGACGGGGCGCCGTCCGTTGCATCCATCACCACCACTCTCCTTTCCGCGCTCCGGGACCGAATCTCGACGTAAGATCTGGTGGTTCCAGGCCCAATCTGCTCAAGAAGTCGCGGTTCGGGCGGATTGGCGGGCGCAGCGCCGCTGCGTGGCGGCGTGCCACGGCGAACGGCAGCCCGAAGCGAGCGGCAAGCTGCTCGCCGGCCTCGCGCTCCGAGGCGGCCTGGCAGGCGATGGGGCCGGCCTCGACGGCCGGCGCCAGCAGCTCCAGCGCCAGCCCGTCCGCCAGCGTCTCGGCTTCGTCGATCGTCGCGCCGGCCGGGTGGCCGGTGTCGGTCCGCTCCATGAGGTGGACGTGTGCGCCGAGCGCCACGTGGGCCAGCAGCGCATCGGCCCGCTCTCGAGCGGTGGGAGGTCGCCGCCCGTCCAGCACCTCCAGGGCGGCGGGGCCGAGGCGGGCGGCAGCCTCCTGGCGGGGTCGCCAGTAGTCCACCAGGTAGTGCGCCGTCTCATGGGCCAGGCTGAAGCGCCGCCGCGGCTCCGGGTCGGTGCCCTCCAGGAAGACCAGCCCGTGCCCCGCGTGCGCCACCAGCGCGGCGCGTAGCGCTCGGTCACGGGCGCCGGCGGACCAGTCAACGCCGCGCTGGCGGAGCCAGCCGTCAACCCGGCTGAGGCGGAGATCGGAGAGCTGCACCACGCCGAGCTCGAGCGCCATCGCCACCGCGCCACTGAGGTCCCGGGGCGCCGCGCCCGCGCCCCCGGCCAGGCGCCAGAACTCAGCCGCCAGCTCCAGGACGAAAAGCGCCGTCACTCGTCCTCGGCTTCCCAGTCTCGCGCTGCCGCGAGCCAACCGCCGGTCTGGCGGTCGGGCTGCGCCTGATGTAAGGCGTGCAGCGCCTCTGCTACACGGATGACGTTCGCCAAGGCCTCCGAGTCCAGCTCACGCGCGGTGGCGATGCGCTCGACGTCCTGGCGAAAGCGAGCCGTCTCGCCACGCGGTCGGCGGCAGAGCAGCAGGCGGGGCAGGGCGCTGGGGGCGCAGCCCAGGCGCGTCGCCAGCCCGTCGCCATCAAGCCCCTCACACTGCGCGTACGGTAACAGCAAGGAGGCGAGGTAGACCTCGCCCTGCGCCGCTCGCTCGGCGGCTCGTCGCAGCAGACGCTCAGATCCCATGGGGCGCTCGCCCGCGTCGAAATCGGGCCTTCAGGCGGTCCTTGGCGCGCTTGACCTCGCGTGCCTGGGCGATCGCGTCCAGGGCCTCCAGCCCGAGCGCGCGCGCGAAGACCGCCGTTCGTCGCTCACCCTCGACCATCAGCTCCACCACCTCACGGTCCCGCGCCTCCAGACCTTCACAGAGCCTTGCCACTTGCTCCTCGCCGTCCTCGGCCAGCAGGCTCTCCGGCCCGGCCAGCTTGTCTACAAAGCTGTTCCCCGCCGCGGACCGGAGTTCGACAGCCTCCAGCGAGGTCAGACGCTCCTGGCGTCGCTTCTCGGACTTGAGCGCGTTGAGCACGTCCCCCTGGGCGTCCAGGCGCAGAAATGCCAGCAGCCTGGCGCGGTCGGGAAGGTAACGCTGGGGCTGGCTGCCGAGCCGGAGCACGGAATCGATCGCGATCGTCTCGACAACGTTCGGCTCGAGGCGGGGGAATCTTCGTTGGAGCTGACGGACGAGCGGCGGCAGGAAGCGCTCGGCCAGGTCGACCGTCGCCACGGGATCCCCGGCAAGCAAGCGCGCGTGGAGCTCGCGCTCGTCCGACCGCGTCCAGCCAGGGGTGTCCGATTGTCCTGCCACGGCCACTCCACGCTCGACAGAAGGATGTCAGACCTATTGTGGCACATGCCGCGACCGGTCTGTTGTCCGCCGCGACCAGGGGAAACCCAGGCACCGCCGCGGGGTCGTCGTCGGCCTGGTAGGGCCGGCCGTGGGGGCCGGCGGTGTCCCCTCCGCCGTGGTAGTCTCTCAAACGAAAGGGGCGAGCTGTGCTCGCCAGGGAGGACAGATCGAGCCTGTCTCGGAAATCGCGAACCGCTCGAAATTCGGCACCTCACCTCCCCAAAGGCTCCGGACGAACGGGAACGCGAGGTGGCGCAAACGACAATGTTGAGGCAAGCTGCATCGGTCTGCCCCTACCGAGGCCCGGGCGGGCACGGGGCAGCCTGCCCTGACCGCGTCGGCTTCGGGTGAGACCTACGTCAGCAGGATATAGGGCGCCTCGAGGATCTCTTTGATGCGCTGCAGGAAACGGGCGGCAGGGGCGCCGTCCACGACGCGGTGGTCGAAGGAGAGGGACAGCGTCATCGTGTCGCGGACGGTGAGCTGGTTGTCCACCACGGCCGGGGTCTTCGCGATGCGGCCGACGCCGAGAATGGCCGACTCCGGCGGGTTCACGATCGGCGTGAAGCCGTCCACCCCGTAGGCGCCGAGGTTGGTGATCGTGAACGTCGAGCCGCTCACGTCGTTCGGGGCAATCTTACCCGCGCGGGCTTTCTCCACCAGGGTGCGCAGCTCGGTCTGAAGGTCGTGCAGCGGGCGGCTGTCCACGTTCCGCTGCACCACCACGATCAGTCCGTCCTCGAGCGCCACGCCCGTCGCGATGTTGATCTCCGCCTGGCGGACCAGTCCAGCGTCCGACCACTGCGAGCTGACGTCCGGGAACTCGCGCAGGGCGATGGCCGCTGCCCGGGCGAACATCACGTCGTAACCGAGGCGGGCGCCGTACCGCTTCTCGAACTCGCCAGCGAGCTGCGTCCGGAAGCGCACCGCCTCCGTCATGTCCACCTGCATGAACTCGGTAACGCGCGCCACCGCTCGCGAGGAGGCGGTCATCCGCTCGGCTGTGACGCGGCGGATTCGAGTGAGCGGAACAACCTCGCCAGCGACCGGCACTGGCGTCGCGGCAGCCGCCGGCGCGGCCGCCGGGACCGGGGCTGGGGTCAGGGCGGCCGCGGGCGCGGCAGTTGGCGCTGGGGCCGGCGCGCCGGCGCGGGCCGCGGCGGCGGCTTCGACGTCCCGTTCGATGATGCGCCCGCCAGGGCCGGTCCCGCGGAGTCTCGCGAGGTCCACGCCGTGCTCGGCAGCCAGGCGCTTC
>JADZDV010000002.1 GCA_020850915.1 Chloroflexota bacterium
CGTCACCGGCGGCAATCACGCCGGCGAATTCCTGCGGCTGCTGGGAAGCGGCAAGGAGTTTGGCCTAAGCTGGCTCCACTACACCTACCAGGAGCGTCCAGGTGGCATCGCGGAGGCACTGGGTCTGGCAACAGACTTCATCGACGGCGATAAGTGCGTGGTGATCCTCGGCGACAACATCCTGGGTGAGTCGCTCGCGCCATACGTGGACAACTTCCGGAGCCAGGAGCGGGGCGCTCGGATCCTTCTGCGCGAGGTGGCCAATCCTGAGGCCTATGGCGTACCGATCATCGAGAACGACCGGATCCTTTTCATTCAGGAGAAGCCGCGGTTCCCTCGTTCCCCGTACGCCGTGATCGGCGTCTACATGTACGACCGTGAGGTGTGGGACATCATTCAGGCGCTGCGTCCGTCAGGCCGTGGCGAGCTGGAGATTACCGACGTCAACAACGCCTACATCGATCGCGGTCGGATGCAGTACGACGTGATCAGCGGCTGGTGGGGCGACGCCGGCGAGTCGATCGAGTCCTACTACGAGACGATCAAGCTGGTGGCGGAGCACGGCGCAAACAAGATTGTCGAGCGAGCGTAGGTGCGCGTACTTGTCACCGGCGGCGCGGGCTTCATCGGCTCCGCGTTCGTCCGCCACCTGATCGGCACGCGGCCGGAGGTGCAGGTCACCGTCCTCGACAAGCTGACGTACGCTGGCAACCTGGACAACCTGCTCGCCGTGAAGGACGATTCGCGCTATCGCTTCGTCCGCGGCGACATCTGCGACGAGGCCCTCGTGGAGCCGCTGGTGGCCGAGGCAGACGCGGTGGTCAACTTCGCGGCCGAGACGCACGTCGATCGCTCGATCTTCGACGCGGGCTCCTTCCTCGAGACGGACGTGCGCGGCACGTGGGTGCTGCTCGAAGCGGCTCGGAAGAGCGGCCCGCGGCGGTTCATACAGGTCTCCACCGACGAGGTCTACGGCGAGGTGCCGCGGGGAGCGAGCCGGGAGAGCGACCCGCTGGCCCCGCGGAGCCCGTACGCGGCCTCAAAGGCGGGCGGCGATCTCATGGCGCTGGCCTACTTCACGACGTACCAGTTGCCGGTGATGATCACGCGCGCCTCCAACAACATCGGCCCGTACCAGTATCCGGAGAAAGTCGTCCCACTGTTTGTCACGAACGCCCTCGAAGGGCTGGCGTTGCCGATCTACGGGAACGGTCAGGCGTTGCGCGACTACATCTACGTGGACGATCACTGTCGCGGGATCGAGCACGTCCTGGACAACGGCGCTCCCGGGCAGGTTTACAACATTGGCGCCGATAACCAGGTCAACACCGTGCAGCTTGGCTCGGCGCTGCTCGACCTGCTCGGCAAGCCGCGCAGCCTGATGCGGCTCGTCCAGGATCGGCCTGGCCACGATCAGCGCTACTGCATCGATTCCTCGAAGCTGCGGACGCTCGGCTGGAGCCCGCGGTACGACTTCCGCGGAGCGCTGGAAGCGACCGTGAAGTGGTACGTCGAGAATCGCTGGTGGTGGGAGAAGATCAAGTCGGGCGAGTACCGCGAGTGGTACCGGCGGAATTACCAGGATCGACAGGTGCTCTCGAACGCGGTGCCCGGGGCGGAGAGAGCCGCCGGCGGGTAGGTCTCGGCGGGTGGTCCGGGGCGCGACGCGCGCCCATGGCTCGGTTTGCCGCTCAGGCGGGCGTCTGAACTGCTGATGGTATACTTCCACTTCCCGCGCCCGGCGACTTCTTTGGAACAGGATGTGATGTTGAGGCGGTTCCCCCGCGGCATGTACGGTGCGGCTGCATGCCTGTCGTAGCGGTTGTTGGTGGCCAGTGGGGTGATGAGGGCAAAGGCAAAGTCATCGACCTGTTCGCCGGTGAGGCTGACGTGGTCGTGCGGGCTCAGGGTGGCGATAACGCCGGCCATACGGTCGTCAATTCGCGCGGGAGGTTCGCACTCCACCTGGTCCCCGCCGGAATCTTCCACCCGCGGACGCTGTGTATCATCGGCGCGGGCGTCGCCCTGAACCCCACGATCCTGCTCGAGGAGATGGACGCCCTGCACCAACGGGGCGTGGAGACCAGCAATCTGGTCGTCAGCGAGCGGGCGCACCTGGTGCTGCCCTATCACCGGCAGATCGACCAGGCGCAGGAAGCTGCTCGCGGCAAGGCGGCGATCGGCACCACCGGTCGAGGTATCGGACCCGCGTACGCCGACAAGGTTGGGCGGGTTGGGCTGAGGGCGGCGGACCTGCTGGACGAAAGCCATCTCCGCGCGCGCCTCCGGGTCGCGGTGGAGCAGAAGAACGACTTTCTGCGGCGGATGTTCGGCGCCTCGCCCATCGAGCTCGCGCCGATCGAGGCCGAGCTGATGAGCGCCGCTGCCCGGCTCCGACCGTACATCGCAGACCCGACGCCGCGCCTGGCCTCACTCGTACTGGCTGGCAAGACTGTGCTGATCGAAGGGGCGCACGGCGTGCTGCTCGATCTGGACTACGGCACGTATCCCTTTGTCACAGCCTCGTCGCCCGCTGCCGCGGGCTTGCTGCTCGGCGCGGGGGTTGGTCCGCGCCACCTCAGCCACACGGTGGGTGTCTTCAAAGCCTATCAAACACGTGTGGGGGCCGGGCCGATGCCGACGGAGCTGGACGACGAGGTCGGCGAGGCGATTCGCACGGCTGGCCAGGAGTTCGGCACGACGACGGGTCGTCCTCGACGCTGCGGCTGGTTCGACGCTGTCGCGGCGCGCCTCGCCGTGGACGTGAACGCGTTCGACTCCATCGCCCTCACGAGGCTCGACATCCTCAGCGGGCTGGACACCGTCAAGATCTGCACCGCCTACGAGCTGGACGGCCGCCGGATCGAAACGATGCCAGTCCGTCCGGATGTGCTGGCACGCTGCCTGCCGGTCTATGAGACGTTACAAGGCTGGTCTGGTCTGCTGGAGAGCGCTCGCTCGTTCGACGAGCTGCCATTGGCGGCGCGCGAGTACGTCAAGACACTGGAAGCGCTGGTCAGGGTGCCGATCGGCCTGATCGGCGTCGGCGCGGCTCGCGATGAGAGCATCCTGATGCGGTCGTATCCCTGAGGGTTGCCGCTCAACCGGCCGCGCGTCTACCTGCGCGGCGGCCGGGGGCCCTGTGATGGGATGGGCGGCTGGCAGCGGGAACTGGACGCCGCCTGACCAGATACGATTCGATGGCAGATGAGCTCAGAAGATCGCACCGTTCTCAAAGAGAATGAGATCTTCCTGGTCGGAGATCTTTCCGGCAACATCAGCTCGCGCAGCTCGGAGGGCCAAGGCCTCTACTGGCGCGACACGCGTTTTCTGAGCGTGTACGAGCTTGCCATTCATGGACTCGAGCCGACGCTGCTGTCGTCTGCCGGCGAGTACAGCTTCATGAGCACGCTGCAGCTCGCCAACGCCGCGTTTACCACTGAGGAGAGCCGCTCGGTCCCCGCCCGCACCATCAGCATTCGACGAAACCGATTCCTGCGGGACGGGCTGCACGAGCGGATCGGCCTGTTCAACTACAACAGCTTCGACATTCAATTGAGTCTGGTCCTGACCGTCGGCGCGGATTTTCGCGATATGTTCGACGTACGGGGATACACCTCCCGCGCCAAGCATGGAGCGATCGATGCGCCGGTGGTCCACGGCAACCGTGTCGTGCTTGGCTACCTCGGTCTGGATAGTGTGCGTCGTCAGACAACGATCGAGCTTGATCCGGAGCCGGTTGACGTCGAGATCGTTCCGAGCGAGAGCCAGGGGCTGACCTGGCGAGTCGCCCCCGGCCTGAGCGGGCAGGGAGACCAGCGGACCGAGTGGTCCGTGACACCTCCGACGGCACGGGCGCGGTTCAAGCTGGTGCTACCGTCGAAACGTGCCGTGGCGATCACCATCCACGTCGTTCCCGAAGTTGAAGGCCAGCGCCCGGAGAGCCGCAAGGAGCACGCCTCGCTAGACACGGAGTTCCTGGTGATCCGGGACTCTTATCACCAGTGGGACTCTGACGCGACCTCGATCACCACGGACCACGAGCTGCTGAACCAGGTGATCTACCGCGCCGCGCATGATCTGCGGCTACTCTCGGACCGAACGGCAGATGGCCTGGTGCCAGTCGCCGGCATCCCCTGGTTCAGCGTGCCCTTTGGGCGCGACAGCCTGATCACCGCCATCCAGACGCTGATGTTCCAGCCGGAGATCGCCTACGGCACGCTGCGCTACCTGGCACGACACCAGGGTCAGAAAATCGACGATTGGCGTGACGAGGAGCCAGGCAAGATCCTCCATGAAGTGCGAATGGGCGAAGTCGCCACGCTGGGCGAAGTGCCGCACACGCCCTATTTCGGCAGCATCGACTCCACGCCGCTCTTCCTGGTCGCCCTGGGCGAGCTGCTCGACTGGACGGCGGATCGGGCGCTGGCGGAGAGCCTGCGTCCCAGCGCCGAGGCCGCTCTGGCCTGGATCGATCGGCACGGTGATCTCGACGGAGACGGTTATGTCGAGTACCGCAGCCGCTCGTCGGACGGCATGAGAAACCAGGGTTGGAAGGACTCCCGCCACGCGATCTGCTACCCAGACGGCCGGACGGTCGAGCCGCCCATCGCCCTTGCCGAGGTGCAGGGGTACGTGTACGACGCTCGGAAGCGCATGTCACGCTATCTCCGGTGGCTGGGAGACGGCGAGCGCGCTGACGAGCAAGAGCGGCAGGCCGAGCGGTTGAAGGCGCGCTTCAAGCGCGACTTCTGGCTGGAGGACCGACAGTTCTGGGCCCTGGCGTTGGACGCAGAGAAGCGGCCGGTCGCGGCGGTCAGCTCCAATCCCGGCCACTGCATCTGGTCCGGGCTGCTGGATGGCGCTGACGGGCGGCTTGCGGCCCGGAGGCTGCTCCAGGATGACATGTCCTGCGGCTGGGGCGTGCGAACGCTGAGCAGCGCCGAGAGGGCGTTCAACCCAATGAGCTACCACAACGGCTCCGTCTGGCCGCACGACACGTCGTTGATCGCGGCGGGCTTCAAGCGTCTCGGGCTCGACCAGGAAGCCGCTCAATTGATCTCGGACGTCTTTGAGGCAGCCGTCCGTTTCCCGGGTGGGCGCCTGCCGGAGCTGTATTGCGGATTCACTCGCGATCGCCGCTATTTCTCCATGCCGGCCCAGTACCCGGTCTCCTGCTCGCCGCAGGCGTGGGCCGCGGGCAGCGTCTTTCTCATGCTCCAGACCATGCTCGGCCTGCGAGTGGACGCGGCGAAGGGCCGGGTCTGGCTGCGACCTCGCCTCGTCGACTGGGTCCAGCGGGTCTCGGTGCGCCGGCTGCGTGTCGCCGGCCACCGTCTCGATTTCGAGCTGCGTCGGGAGGGACGTCGAACGCGCGTCGAAGTCTGGGACAGCGACGGACTCGAGCTGGTCGTCGAGCCAGTTGCTGAGCCCCGTTGAGCGTCCAGCCAGCACGGGATTGGAATCGGGTTGAGGACGACGCGAGCGGTACGGACCTGACCAGGGGTGGACAGATGAGCAGTGGTCCGGCAGTTGTCATCCGTTTGCTTTCGATGACATGACCTCTCCTGGCCGAGGTCAGACGCTTCTTGCTACTCACCTGGCTCGGGATGTTGTGCCGCTGTGATGGCCGAGCGCCAGACCTATCGCGGCCCGATGTTCTGGCCGCCTATCCTGCTCGGGGTGTTGTGCCGCTGTGACGGCGTCGAAGTGCCAGACGCCATTCGCGAGGCGCTCCGCGAGCGGGTGGCGAGGGTTCGAGATGAGCTAGCGCGGGCGAGTTCGAGGCGCGCCGGACTCCGCGCTCAGCTCCAGGAGTGACTGCGCGACCGCCGCGGCCGCTCCTGGTGGGAAGAGGCCGTGGAGCGTCGTGGCGAGGCGTTGGCGGCTTGCCGCGTCGTCGAGCAGATCGTGCACTGCGCGAGCGAGGATCCTGGGGGTCAGCGCCTCCTGCTCCAGGACGACCGCCACCGGCCCTGGCCAGCGCCATCGCATTGGCCGCCTGGTGGCTCGCGGGCATGGGGATCAAGAGGGCTGGTTTGGAAAGGACAGCCAGCTCGGTAAGCGTTCCCATGCCGGCTCGCGAGACGACCAGGTCGGCGGCGGCCAGCAGGTCGGCCATCTCGCCGGTAACAAACTCCACGGCTCGGTAGCGCGGTGAGTCCAGCGAGGCCGGGACGGCGCGACCGCGCCCCGTCAGGTGCACGACGGAGCAGCGCTCCAGAAGCAGCGGCAGCGCCTCCACGATGAGTCGATTGAGGCCGAGCGCGCCCGTGCCGCCGCCTGTGACGAGCACCAGCGGCGCGGACGGATCGAGCTGCCAGTTGGCTCGAGCGTCCTCCGCGCTGCCTCTCAGCACAGCCTCCCTGACCAGACAACCCGCCAGCCTGGTCCGCGCTGGTGGAAAGTGGTCCATCGAGCCAGGCAGCGTGACCGTGATCTGAGCCGCGAACGGGGCGAGCAGGCGGTTCGCCAGGCCAGGCTCGGCGTCGAGCTGGTGGATCGCGAGCGGCGTGCCGAGCAGCCTGGCGGCCAGCAACGGTGGGACGGCGGCGAAGCCGCCGGCTCCGAACGCGACGGTTGGTCTGAACGCCCGGGCGACCTGCGCCGACTGCGCCAGTCCCGCGGCGACCTTGAACGGATCGACCAGGTTCTGCACATCGAGGTAGCGTCGCAGCTTGCCGCTGGAGAGGCCGTGGTACGGGATGTCCGCCGCGGCGACGAGGTCTGATTCCGGGCCGCCACGGGTGCCGACGAACAGCAGGCCGACGTCTGGCTCCAGGGCTCGGAGCTGCTCAGCAACCGCGAGAGCCGGCGTGACGGAGCCGCCGGAGCCGCCGCCTGCCAGGAGCACGCGATGCCTGCTCACGGACCGATTGTAGTCGGCCCACGAGCAGGCATCCGAGCCGCCGACAGACCGCTGATCAGATGTAGCGCGCCTTCAGGCGCTCGAACTGCTCCGCGTCCACGGCCAGCGGGCGGAGGGCGACCGAATGCTCGGGGTCCATGCGAATGGCCGGGAGCTGCTCGTCAAACGTGAGGCGCTCGGTCTGGAAGAAGATCCCGGTGGGAATCCGGTCGCCCCACTCCAGACTTCGTTGGGACGCCTGGCCCAGGTTGCTGATGTCGTGCTCCGGTTCAAGCTTGTAGACGCGCTTGCGGAACCAATCGTACGAGTACTCGTGGCGGTTCCAGGTAACGCATGGCTGGAGGATGTCCACCAGCGAGTAACCGCGATGCTGGATTGCCGCCTGGATGACCTGGACCAGATGCTTGACGTCGCCGGAAAACGCCCTGGCGACGAACGTGGCGCCGGTGGCGAGCGCGATTGCCAGCGGGTTCGCCTGGGCTTCCAGCGAGCCCTCGGGCGTGGTTCCGCCGATGAAGCCGGTCGGCGCGGTGGGCGAGACCTGACCCTTGGTGAGGCCGTACGTCTGGTTGTCTTGGAGCAGGTGCGTGAAGTTCACATTGCGGCGCATGGCGTGGAGCCAGTGGTTGCCGCCCTCGCCAATGCCGTCGCCGTCGCCCGTGACGGCCAGCACGGTCATCTCGTGGTGCGCCAGCTTGAAGCCCTGAGCATTTGGCAGGGCCCGGCCGTGCAGCGTCTGCCAGCCGTTCGCCTTGATATAGTCTGGCAGTTTCGAGCCGCAGCCGATGCCCGAGCTGACCATCACCCGGTGGGGCGGGATCGCCAGTCCGGCCAGCGCTTGCTGCAGCCCGGCCAGCACGCCGTAGTCGCCGCAGCCAGCACACCAGGTGATCTCCTCCGAGAACACCTGCTTGTAGTCTTTCGCGAGTACTGTCAGGCTGGCACTCATACGAGCACCTCCTGACCCAGCCGGTTCCGCGGCCCGAACTGCGAGAGCTGCTCCAGGACGTACTGGACGGACATTGGGCGACCGTCCCAGCGCAAGATACGAGCGTCCATGTCTACGCCGGTTTCCATTCGGAGGTACTTGCCAAGCTGTCCGGTCGAGTTGCTCTCGACCAGCACCCGGCGCTTCGCGGCGCGCAGCATCGCCTCGGCCTCGAGCGGGATCGGGAAGAGATCGCGGAAGTGCAGGAGGTTGGCCTGCCCCCGGAGGCGGTCGACCACCGCGCGCAGGGCGGCCTGCGTACCGCCCCAGGCGACAAAGGTGAGCTCGGCGTCAACAGGGCCGTAGAGCAGCGGCGCCCGCATCTCCCGCTGGGCCAGCTCGAGCTTGCGCGCCCGCTTGACGACCATCTGGCGGCGGTTGTCGGCGTCCTCGGTGATGCCGCCGAACTCATTGTGCTCGTCGGACATGCCGTGGACCAGGGCCTTCGGATGGCCCGGGATCGCCCGTGGACTCACGCCGTCAGGGGTGAAGCGATAGCGCGCGTAGTCACCTTCCAGGCCGTCCAGCGCCGCGTAGTCCAGTAGCTTGCCGCGGTCCACGCTGGCTTGTACGGTGGCCAGGTCGAAGGCCGCCGGATCGACGTCGACGTTGCTGCCAGCCAGATGGTGGTGGCTCATCACGATCACGGGGCACTGGTAGCGCTCCGCCAGGTTGAACGCGCGTGCCGTGTCTTCGAACGCCTCCTCGACTGTGCCAGGCGCCAGGACAATGCGGGGGAACTCGCCATGCCCGCCGTTCAGAGCAAAGAGAAGGTCACCTTGCTCGTCGCGCGTCGGCAAGCCCGTAGCGGGACCGGCGCGCTGGACTTCGACGACTACCACGGGTACTTCGCACATGCCGGCGAGCGAGAGGTGCTCCACCATCAGCGCGAAGCCGCCGCCGCTGGAGCCAGTGAGCGCCCGGACACCGGCCCACGATGCGCCTAGCGCCTCGCCAATCGCCGAGATCTCATCCTCCGTCTGGTGGACGACGATCCCCATGTCTGCCGCGCGGATGAGCCCCTCGAGGACGCTCGACCAGGGCGTCATCGGGTAGCCCGAGGCGAACTTGCAGCCCGCCGCGACAGCGCCCAGGACGATGGCGGAGTTGCCGTCAATCAGCATGCGTCCAGCCACGCCCGGGGATGGCGGCAGCCGGTACTGGAAATCGACGCCCCGCTCGAAGATCCAGTCGCGCGACGCGCGGGCCACCTCGATGTTCTTCTCGGCTACCTCCGGCGACTTCCGGCCGAAGTTCTGGCGCATGATCGCTTCCATCGTGTCGAGCGAAGCACCGGCGAGCGCCGCCGCCGCGCCGAGAGCGGCGGTGTTGGTCATGACCCGGTTGCCACCAACTTGTTCGGCGATGTGGCGGAGCGGTGCGCGGATGGGAATGGCGCCGCGGGCACGCAGCTCGTCCTCGGAGACATTCTTGAGTCCCTCGTCGAACACGACCGCCGCGCCGGGCGCCAGCCGGTGGGAGTAGTGCTCGATCGTCTGGCCGTCGAGGTCCAGCAGGATGTGCCACTGATCGCCATTGCACCGAACGGCCTGGTCCGAGGCCCGGATCTCGTAGAAGATATGGCCGCCTCGGATGCGAGATTCATAGTCAAACTGGCTGAAAACGTGGTAGCCGGCTCGCATGAGCGCTCTGGCGTAGCCCGAGCCGCTCGAGTCCACCCCGGCGCCGGCTTCCCCGCCTAGAATTGTGACAACGTCACCCATTGATGCCTCCAGGACACGGACCGAGCCGCCGGCCCGATCCCGGCCGCATTATAGCGAATTCCTATGACTCGTGTAATAGATTTCTATTTCTGTCAACGTCGCGCGGAGCTCTCAGTGACGCGAACGGCGTCTGGCCTGAGCCTTCCAGGGTGGTCTCGGTCGGTTTGTCGTGGCCAGCGGGGGTGGCATATGGCGAGCGGACCGGGAGGCCCTTCCGCGAGAGTGAGAGAACGGCCGAAGAATGTGTGATGGGCCGACTGGGCCCTTGCCGACTTCTGGAGAATTCTGTAAATTCTAGACACGAGATGGTGCGAAGAACGCTGACGCCGACGGTAGACAGCGGCGACTCGGCGCGCTGGCTGACGATCCAGCGCGCGAGCGAGATGCTCGGCGTCAGCCAGGCCACGTTACGCGTCTGGAGCGCCCACGGCAAGCTGCGGACGTATATCACGCCGGGCGGGCATCGGCGTTTTCTGGAGTCCGAGCTCCGCGGGATGGTCGACCAGCAAGAGACGCTACCGCCGAATCTCTCCGAGCTGCTGCTGGCCTCGAGGGAGCGCTACGAAGCGGTTGCTCGCAAGGCCGTGGCTTCGAGCCCCTGGCTGCGGACGTTCGACGACGCGGCTCGACTGACGTTCCGCATCCTCGGCAACTCGATGCTCCAGCTCCTGACGGTCTACCTTGTGGCTGGACGGCGAGAACGAGAGCGGTGCCTGGCTCAGGGCAGAGAGGTAGCGGAGCGATACGGCGCGCAGGCGGCCTCGCTCGGACTGAGTCTGCCTCAGACAACCGAGGCGTTCCTGCTGTTCCGGAACCCGGTCCTGGAGACGGTGACCCGGTGGTTTCGGGAACAGCCCTCGGCGCGTAGAGGCCCGGAGGACGTGCTGCGCCGGGTGAACACGTTTATGGACGAGGTGCTTGTGAAGATGTCAGCCGCCCACGAAGCCGCTGGGCGTGCGAATGCCTAGGCTGTACCCGCTGATGCTCGACCTCGACGGGCAGTCGTGCGTCGTCGTCGGGGGTGGGCCGGTGGCCGTGCGAAAAGCTCGTGGACTGCGCGCCGCGGGCGCTGCTGTCACGCTGGTAGCGCCGACCTTCTGCGACGAAGCGCGCGAGCTGGCGGCCAGCGGCCAGGCCGCGCTGATCGAGCGGATGTTTGACGAGGCGGATGTTCGCGATGCGTTGCTGGTCTTCGCGGCGACGGACCGCGCCGACGTGAACGACCTGGTCCAGGCGACCGCGGAGCGGCACGGCGCGCTGGTCAACCGGGCGGATGCGGGCGGCGCCGGTGACTTTCAAGTACCGGCCGTGGTCGAGCGCGACGGGCTGGTGGTGGCGATCTCGACCGGAGGCCGCGGCCCGGCCTTCGCGGCGAGCCTGCGTCGCGAGCTGGAACGGCTGCTCGCGCCGGAGCGGGTGCAGCTGCTCGATCTGTACGAGCAGGCGCGTGCCGCGCTGCATCACGAAGGCCGCTCGACGGACGCTGTGAGCTGGGACGCGGTGGAGCAGGAGCCGCTGCTGCGGCTGCTTCGCGAGGGGCGAGTCGACGAGGCGCGCGCGGCGCTGAACAACCGGCTGGCCCCCCTGGAGGCGCGGTAGGGTGCTGCTGCAGCTTGGCCTGAGTCACCAGGACGCGCCCGTCGCGGTCCGCGAGCGGCTGGCAGTCTCGGAAGAGAGGCTTTCTGATGCACTCCAGTCGCTCCGCGGCGAGATCAAAGAGGGCGTCATCCTCTCGACCTGCAATCGCACAGAGATCTACGCGCTGGTGGGCCACCGGCTCACTGGCCGCCGAGCGCTCGATCGCTTCCTCGGCGAGCTGACCGGCATGCGGGCGGACGAGTTCTCGCCCCACCTGCACGAGCGCTGGCAAGATGACGCGATCCGGCACCTGTTCCGGGTGGCGGCGGGTCTCGACTCAATGATCGTGGGCGAGGCGCAGATTCTCGGGCAGGTCCGGCTGGCCAGCGACGCCGCGGCGACAGCCGGCGCCGCGGGTCCCGTGCTGCAGCGCCTGTTCAACCGAGCGGTCGTCGTCGGCAAGCGCGCTCGGACCGAGACGTCGATCTCGCGACACGCCGTCAGCCTTAGCTACGCGGCGATCGAGCAGGCCGGTCGCGTGCTGGGCACTCTCCGCGGGACGACCGCCCTGCTCGTCGGCGCGGGCAAGATGGGCGAGCTGGCCGCGATGTCGCTTCGGAACAAAGGTGTCGAGCGGGTGCTGGTTGCGAACCGCACAGACGCCCGCGCCCAATCGCTGGTGCAGCGGCTGGGAGGGGAGTCCTGGCCGTTCGAGCGGCTTGCGAGCGCGCTCGAGGCGGCCGACCTGGTCATTAGCTCGACCTCGGCGGCGCACTACGTGGTGACCGCGAGTATGGTCGAGGATGCCCTGCGGGAGCGTCCGGAGCGCCCGCTGGCGCTGGTGGATATCGCAGTGCCGCGAGACGTCGAGCCGGCCGTCGCCGACCTCCAGAACGTCCACCTGTTCAACATCGACGATCTGCGCTCTGTCTGCGAGTCGAACCTCGAGCAGCGTCGGATCGAGGCGCTCAAGGTGGAGCAGTTCGTTGAGGTGGAGCTGGACCGGTTCGCCGACTGGCTGCACGCACGAGACGTCGCACCAACGATCGGCGAGCTGGTCAACAAGGCAGAGAGGATCCGACAGCAGGAGCTGGAGCGATCGCTCGTCAAGCTGAATGGGCTCTCTGAGCGCGATCTCAACACGGTGAACGCCCTCACCACGGCCATCGTCAACAAGCTGCTGCACGATCCAATCGTCCGTCTGAAGCAGCGGCACGAGCAGGTCCACTCGCGGCACTATTCGCACGCGGTCCGTGAGCTGTTCGCGCTGCCGCCCGAGCCGCGCGTCTCCGAATAGGCCGGGCCGCACTGCGTGGAACATGCGCCCGGCTGTGTGTACCTCGTGGGGGCCGGACCAGGAGACCCGGGCCTCGTGACCGTCCGCGGCGCGGAGCTGGTCCGCCAGGCGGACGTCATCGTCTACGACCGGCTGGTCAACCCTGCGCTGCTGAAGCTGGCTCGACCCGAATGCGAGCTGGTCTACATGGGCAAGGAGGGCCGCGGACCGTCCGCGGCGCAGCGCGAGGTCGCGGCGCGCCTGGTCGAGTTTGGACGGCGTGGACGGAAGGTCGTCCGCCTGAAAAGCGGTGATCCGTACGTCTTCGGCCGCGGCGGCGAGGAGGCGCTGGCGCTCGCGGAGGCGGGAATCCCCTTCGAGGTTGTGCCGGGCATCACCTCGGTTCTCGCGGCGGCGGCGTACGTCGGCATCCCGGTCACCCAGCGAGGGCTGGCTACCACCTTCACGATCACAACCGGGCACGATCATCCGGACGAGACCGAGTCCGCCATCGACTGGTCGGCGCTGGCGAGGAGTTCGCACACCGTGGCCTTCCTGATGGGGATCGAGCATGTCGAGAAGATCTGCGAGCGGCTGATCGCGGAGGGACGCCGCCAGGACGAGCCCGCGGCGCTCGTTCGCTGGGCCACGAGGTCCGATCAGGAGGTCGTCCTGGCGACGCTCGCGACGATGGTCGGAGCGGCGCGAGAGGCTGGGATTCAGCCACCGGCCGTCCTCCTGGTTGGCCAGGTCGTGCGGCTGAGCGAGCAGCTCAACTGGTCTGCCAGACGCCCGCTCCACGGCCGCCGGGTGCTCGTGACCCGACCACGAGAACAGGCCGACGAGCTGTCCGAGCGACTGAGGGCGCTCGGAGCAGAGGCGATCGAGACGCCGACGATCCGGATCGCGCCGCTGGCGACGTTCGACGCGCTGGACGACGCGCTCCGACGACTGCCCGAGGTCGACTGGGTCGTGTTCACCAGTGTCAACGGAGTGGAGGCGACGTTCGAGCGTCTCGATCACCTGGGGCTGGACGCTCGCGCGTTTGGACGCGTCCGCGTCGCCGTGATCGGTCCCGCGACCGAGCGTCGGGTGCGGCTGCGCGGCATTCGAGCCGACTTCATTCCCGCGACGTACACGTCAGAGGAGATCGTCAAGCAGCTCGGACCACGGCTGGAGCGAGGCTCGCGCGTCCTGCTGCTGAGGGCGGATCTCGCCCCGTCCCATCTCGCGACCGGCCTGACCGCTCGGGGTGCCGACGTGCAGTCGGTCGTCGCCTATCGTACGCTGCCGGACGATGGCGCCCGCACCGAGCTACCGCGGGTGCTCAGGGAGCGGCGGGTGCACGCCGTGACCTTCACCAGCGCCTCGACGGTGCGCGGCCTGCTCGCTGCCCTCGACGGCGAGGTCGAGCTGCTTGGCGGGGCGCTCATCGCGGCGATCGGACCGGTAACGGCGCGAGCTGTCGAGGAGGCCGGCTTGCGCGTCGATGCCGTGGCCAGAGACTACACTATCGATGGCCTGATACGCGCGCTGGTCGAACGGCTGGTGGCCGAGCGCGTGTCGGAACCTGGAGGTCATCCATGACCGCGTATCCCGCGCTGCGGCTGCGCCGACTGCGCCGATCCGAGACGATGCGGCGGATGGTACGAGAGACGAGTCTCGCGCCGGCCGACCTGATCTATCCCTATTTCGTGGTGCACGGTCGAGGCGTCCGGGAAGAAGTCCCGTCGATGCCCGGCGTGTTCCAGCTCTCCGTGGACGAGGTCGCGCGCGATGCGCGCGAAGTGACCAGGCTCGGCATTCCCGGCGTGCTGCTGTTTGGCCTGCCGCGAGAAAAGGACCTGCTGGGCTCCGAGGCGTACGCGCGCGATGGCATCGTTCAGCAAGCGATGCGCGCGATCAAGGACGCTGCGCCGGACCTGCTGGTGATTGGCGACGTCTGCCTATGCGAGTACACCACCCATGGCCACTGTGGCATCGTCGAAGATGGAGTGGTGCTGAACGACCCGACCCTGGAGCTGCTCGGTCGTACGGCGGTGGCGCAGGCCGAGGCGGGCGCCGACGTCATTGCGCCGAGCGACATGATGGACGGACGCATCGCGCACCTGCGACGGGCGCTCGACGAGGACGGCTTCCAGGACGCCGCGCTCATGGCGTACTCAGCCAAGTTCGCCTCCGGCTTTTACGGGCCGTTCCGAGACGCGGCCGACTCGGCGCCCCAGTTTGGCGACCGCCGCGCGTACCAGATGGACCCTGGGAACGCCCGGGAGGCGATGCGAGAGATCGAGCAGGACATTGTCGAGGGCGCCGACATGGTGATGGTCAAGCCGGCCCTCGCCTACCTGGACCTCATTCGACGCGCCCGCGAGCGTTTCGAGCATCCGATCGCCGCCTACAACGTCAGCGGCGAGTACTCGATGGTCAAGGCGGCCGCCCGCAACGGCTGGATCGACGAGGGCCGCATCGCGATGGAGATTCTCACCGGTATCAAACGAGCCGGCGCGGACATGATCATCACCTATTTCGCAAAGGACGCCTGCCGATGGCTGGCCGAATGACCCGCCGCGGCGACCGGTCGCGCGAGCTATTCGAACGCGCCTGCACGCTGCTGCCAGGCGGCGTCGACAGCCCCGTGCGCGCCTTCAAGTCGGTTGGCGGCGAGC
>JADZDV010000003.1 GCA_020850915.1 Chloroflexota bacterium
GACACGCCAGTGGCCCCTGACCGCTCAGGAAGATATTCGGCTCGCTGAATTGGCGATCGCGGCCACACCGCCGCTCCTTTCGGGTGCACTCTACCATTGCGAGCAAGCCTTTGAGAAAGCGCTCAAGGCATTTCTGACCTGGCATGGCCAGCCGTTCCAACGGACACATGACCTCTCAATCCTGGTACAGCTCTGTCAACAGATCGATCAAACCTTCTCGGCACTGGCAACCGACAGCGCCCTCGTTACGCCGTACGCCACCGAGTTCCGGTATCCGCCCGTTCTCGTGCCGCCCGCGGAGTCCGACGCCACAGACGCTCTGCGAGCGACGCGAGCGACGCTCGCATGTGCATTGAGCCGGTTGCCCCCTACCACTCACCCGTGAGCCGAGGGTGCGACATCCGACGTCGCACGCCCCGCGCTTCACCCTCTTCATCCACCCGGCTACACTCTCCGCGTTCCGCGGCTGCACCGGGCGACTGCGCGTCGCGGACGGCAGGCTTGTCCTGCCTCGAGTGAGAGACCATCTCGGGGAGTTGTTGCGCGTGAAATTGGGTCGGCTGGAACCGGTGGTCGCCGGTGGGGTGGCGCTGGTCGGGATCGTCGGGACCACGTACGGCGCATTCAGCCATGTCACGCAGGTGAACGCACCGAGCGCATGCAGCATTCTGGTCGGCGGGTTCTGGCTGGGCAACGCCCTCGCCCGCCATGACCTGCCGCTCTTTCCCAGGCGGCACCAGCCTCCGGAAGGGCAGCAGAGCTGATGCCTACGCGCGAGATCGACTGGAACGTCAGCGAGCTAGCGATCGCGGCGATGTACGCGTTAGTGGTCGTCCAGGCGCTCTTCCTCGGCTACGGCGCCACGCAGCGGTATCTCATGTGGCGGACCGGCAAGCCGTACGGGCCGGTCACGAACGTCGGAGCGCGCCTCAAGGCCACGCTGGCCGTCGCCTTCCTGCACAGGCGGCTGATTCGGCCTGGCTATGTCTACGCCGGGCTGATGCACCTGTTCATCTTCTGGGGCTTCATCTTCCTCTTCATCGGTACGCTGATCGTGCTGCTCGAGGCAGACCTTATGAAGCCCTACTTTGGGGTCAGCTTCTTCCGCGGTCCGTTCTACGTCGTCTACAAGCTGGTCATCAACTTCTTCGGCCTGCTGTTCGTCGTCGGTCTGCTGATGGCCGCCTATCGCCGCTACGTCCAGGTGCCGATCAAGTTCAAGCGCAGTCTGAGCGACGACGCGATCGCGCTGGGCCTGCTGCTACTGCTGGGACTGACCGGCTTCGCCCTTCAGACGCTCCGTCTGGCGGCCACGCGCGACCCGAACGCCGCGCTCCACTGGGTCTCATACCCGTTCGTGCTGCTGCTGTGGGGCGTCGACAGCGGCGCACTCCAGGTGGTGCACGCGGGCACGTGGTGGGTCCACATGCTGTTGAACACGGCGTTCATCACCTACATTCCCCTCTCCAAGCTGTTCCACATGTTCAGCGGCCCCGCCAACGTCTTCACCCGCTCCGCCGAGCCGAAGGGCGCGCTGCCGACAATCGAGAACATCGAGGAGCAGGAGCGCTTCGGGGTGAGCGCGCTCTCCGATTTCAACTGGAAGCAGCTCCTGAACTACGACGCCTGTATGCGCTGTGGGCGCTGCCTCGACTTCTGCCCGACCTTCACCACTGGCAAGCCGCTCAAGCCGCGCCAGCTCATCATCGAAGTCGGCGCCTACATGGCGCAGCGAGAGGGGATGCTGGCGGGCCCGGCCGGGCCGCTCCCTGCCGAGGCCGGCATCCGGGGACACGACCTGACCCAGCCGGACGCGCCGACCATCGCGGATGTCTCATTACCCGCGGAGCTCATCGGCACGATCGTCTCGGAGGAGGAGATCTGGGACTGCACCACCTGCCGCGCCTGCATGGAGCAGTGCCCGGTGTTGATCGAGCACGTGCCGATGATCGTCGAGCTGCGCCGCCACCTGGTGCTGGAGCAGAGCAGCTTCCCGCCGGAACTGGTGACGTTGTTCAACAATCTCGAGCGCAACGGCAACCCGTTCTCCATGCCGGCGAGCACACGCGCCGACTGGGCCGCATCGCTCGGAGTGCGCCAGCTCGCGGAGGTCGAAGACCCGAACACGCTCGAGGTGATCTACTGGGTCGGCTGCATGTCCTCGTTCGACGCCCGGACACAGAAGGTCGCAACCTCGCTGGTGAAGATCTTCCAGGCCGCCGGGGTGGAGTTCGCGATCCTGGGTCGTGAGGAGTCCTGCAGCGGCGATCCCGCGCGACGGGCGGGCAACGAGTACCTCTTCCAGATCCTGGCCCAGCAGAACGTCGAGCGGCTGGAGGCGTACCAGGCGAAGCGGATCGTGGCCACCTGTCCGCACTGCTTCAACACGATCAAGAACGAGTACCCGCGGTTCGGCGGTAGCTACGAGGTCATTCACCACAGCCAGTACATCGAGGAGCTGGTGCGCTCCGGGCGGCTGAGCGTCCCAACGAGCCTCTCGCCCGAGACGTTCGCCTACCACGATCCGTGCTACCTCGGCCGCTACAACGACATCTACGACGCGCCCCGCCGGGTGCTCCAGCAGGTGGAGGGCGGCTTCCTCGAGCTGCCGCGCTGCCGCGACCGCGGCTTCTGCTGTGGCGCTGGCGGAGCGAGAGCCTTCATGGAGGAGCGGCGCGGCACGCGGATCAGCCATAACCGCCTGGAGGAGGCGTTCATCACCCAGGCCGACGGTATCGCCGTGGGCTGCCCGTTCTGCGTGACGATGTTCGAGGACGGTGTCCGTGTCCTGAACGCCGAGGAGCGGTTCAAAGTCCGAGACATCGCGGAGCTGGTGGCGGCGTCGATCGAGCCGAGGTCCGAGGCACCAACCGCGGAGTCAGGATCGTAGGCGGTGCCTGCCATGCGGAGCTTGCGAGCGATCGCGCGGTAGGGCTCTGACCAACAGCGCCAGACCGCCGGCGCGGGACAAGCGGACCGGCTGGCTCTGGGAAGGCAGGTCGCAACTGCGTGATCCCTCGCAGGCTCGGGATAACAGCTGACTATTAGGTTGGCCGGTTGTGTCGCGGCACGGGATGGGGATGGGGGTGGGGATGGGGATGGGGATGGGGATGGGGATGGGGATGGGGATGGGGTCAGAGGAGCGCGCTCAGCCGCGGGAGAACGCCTCGGCGATGGCGCGGACGTCTGGCAGCGGGGGCATGGCCATGACGCCAACGGCGTCGTGGACGTAGGCGAGGTGGCGCATGCCGTTGAGGGCGCTGGTCACGCCCGGGGTGGAGACGACGAAGTCTAGCGCGAGGCGCGAGAGGCTTTCGTGCAGCAGGGCAGGTGGCACGAATCGCTCCAGGGCCGCGCGGATCTGGGCCGAGACGCGCGGGTCGCGAAGCTGCGCTCGCTCCTGAAGTCGCTCGAACAGGGCGTGCAACCGTTGCTGGTAGCGGCCGACCTCGCGCTCGATCTCCGGGGATGGCCGCGGGCCCGCCGCGCGCAGGACGTCCCCCAGCCCTCGCCGCGCCTCTGGGACGATCTCCCCTCGCACCAGCGGATCCCATGTCTCGAGAGCCTTCGTCTCATCCCAGCGGTCGTCGAAGATCGTGGCAGTGGCCGGCGGCTGCGCTCCAGAGGCCCATCGGCCGAGGAGCGCTTCCTGCTCGCGCACCTGTTCCACGAGCGAGCGGAGGGCGCGGTCGCTCCCGGGCTCGTCATCCCGCGGCTCGTCCGCGAGTCGGACCAGACGCCCTCGGGCAAAGGCGTTGAGCGGCCGGTTCGCCAGCACGCCCAGACCGTGCCGCTGCGCGCTCTCGAGCGCCGACCCGTCCGGAGTGTTGGGCTGCAGCAGAGCACCCGCCTCGAAGAGGTTGTAGGGCAACTGCAGCACAGCCATCCGCCCGTCTGACGCCTGCACCATCCGGGTTACGCTGGTGGCGTCGTACTGCTCGCCTGGCACGACGCAGGTGTTGGAGGAGACGCCATAGGCGCTAATCCGGCCCTCGCCGACGGCTTGATCGAGGTAGGCGAACGCCCGCCACAGGCGGTCGTAGAACGCGTCCCGCGTCGGTTCGAGGGGTGGCGGGTTGTCCTGGTGCGCCGTCTCGCTGAGGAAATACTCAGGGTTGTGCAACAGGAGCACGTCGAGCGTCTCGACGCCGAGCCGCTCCAGGGCACGGCCAAGCTGGTCCTCCAGGAACTCCGGTGAGATGCAGTGCCAGCAGCTCTCCTGGTACTTCACCATCTCGGGGAACGGCCTGCCCTCGGCCTCGCGTTGCCGTGCCAGCTCCTGGTTCGGTCCCTGGACATAGCCGACCTTGCTGACCAGCACGGTCTGTTCACGCGGTACGATCGCTCCAGCCAGCACCTCGCCGACGAGCAGCTCGGAGTCGCCCAGCATGTAGTTGGACGAGGTGTCGATCAGGTTCACGCCCTGGCGCAGCGCCTCGCGGAGCGACGCTCGGTGGGCCGGGTCGCTCCGGCCGGCGCGGTAGCCGCCGAAGCCGATACTGGAGACCAGCAGGCCGGTCGTGCCCAACTGCCGGTAGCCCGGCCGGTCGCCGGCTCGACCTCTCGTGCCTTCTGGAGTCGCGCGCCCACGGACCATCAAGTCGTCTCCTCGCCGCTCCGGTCATGATGGCACATCCTGGGGCGCCCGCCGCTCTGCAGCGCTGGTGGCCCGCGCGAGACCGCGGAGCGGCGAAATCCTCCCCTGAGACTCAGGTGACGGTCAGGAGCTGTGGTCGCGAGCCGAGCGTGCCCGGGCTGCGCCCCACCTACGCGACTGCCTCTCCGCGCCCTCGCTCACGCCGGACGGCGACCGGATCGGTTACAGTCTGGGCCGTGGTGACGACACCGGCCTGCTGCCCGCCGGCCAGCCCGCGCCACTTCAATCTGTCCAGTGGCCAGGGGCGCGCGGCCCCAGCCGTGTGGAGGTCCGAGCGTGTCGCTAGATCGCGATCCCATCGAGCGTCTCAAAGCAGGACGGGGCTACGTTGAGGGCGGCTGGCCCCTCGCCTACCGTCTCGACCCTGACTTCGTCTCCGCCATGGTCGAGGTCTCCGGCCGCTCCCACCTGTATGAAGGCTTCTCAACCGAGGGCTGCCTGCTCGGAATAGTGGACCGCGAACTGATCGCCACGACGCTGCTGGCGATGCAGGGACGCTCCTACTTCGCCTATAACCATGTCGTCCGCCTGGACAAAATGGGCATCGACCGACAGCTCTTCCTGGACGCCTTCGCGGCCGGCTATCCGGTCGGTGGGCTCGGGACCGTGCTGAACGGGCTACGGGCGTTCATGATGGCGGACGGCTTGATGCCAACGGAGATCCCATTGCGGCCGGTCCGTCCCGTCCCAGCGCGGGTCGGCGCGCCACCGCCGAGCCGCGGCGAAGACACTGCCGGCGTGCTCCGCTACGCGGAGGAGCGCCACCCGTCGTTCCTGCAGCGGCTGGAGAGCCTGGCGAACGAGGTCTCCAGCGGTGAGCTGCTGCCGCTCGGGCCGCGCGAGCTGCCGTCGTACCTGGACGATCTGATCCCGACGGTGATGCTCGCCTCGCGCAACGCGGTCGAGGATGCCGCCGGCTACGTGCAGCGGGCGCTCGGGCGCGGGGCGACGCCGCGGCACGTGATGGAGGCGGCAGAGTCTGCCGCGCCGATGTCCGGCTTCCCCACGATCCTGCTGACGCTCCAGGCGCTCCGTGTAGCGCAGTCGACAACGTGAGCCGGGAGGCGGGCTGGCCGGCTCGACGCCTGACCAGGGCCGGCCAGCCCGCTGACTACAGATTCCCGAAGTAGCCCCGGCAGGCGCGGTCGAGCATGTCCCGCGTCATGGCCGGCGGGACCATCAGGTACTGCGCCACCGCCTGGAGCTGGTCCAGCACATCGCGCGGCTGGCACATCCGCAGCGGGCGCTTGCTGGGCGACCACCAGCGCTGCAGCATCTCGCGGTACGACCACTCGTCGAAGGCGATACCCCGCCCGGCGCACGCGAGGCGGAACACCTCCTCGAACATCGCGGGCTCCGGGTCGTCCACCCGGATCTTGAACTTGATCCTCCGCAGGAACGCCTCGTCCACCAGGTCCTCCGGCTTCAGGTTGGTGGAGAAGATCAAGAGCTGGTCAAACGGAATGGCGAGCTTCTTGCCTGTGGCCAGGTTCAAGTAGTCGAGCCGCTTTTCCAGCGGCACGATCCAGCGATTCAGCAGGTCGCTCGGGCGGACGAGCTGTCGGCCGAAGTCGTCGACGAAGAAGACCCCCCCGTTGGCCTTCATCTGGAGCGGCGCCTCGTAGAAGCGTCCAACGTCGCTCCAGAGCAGGTCCAGGCCGGCCAAGGTCAGCTCGCCGCCCGCGACGACCACCGGCCGCTTCACGAGCACCCAGCGGGGATCGCGCCGCTGCTCGAACGGGTCGGCGACCGGCTCGTGATTGAGTGCGTCGAACACCTTGATGACCCAGCCGTCCACCTCCACCGCGTACGGCAGGTAGATCCGGTCGCCCATGAGGCGGGTGATACGCTCGGCCAGCGCGGTCTTGCCGTTGCCGGGCGCGCCGAAGATGAACAGCGAGCTACCTGAGTTCACTGCCGGTCCAAGCTGGTCCAGCAGCTCCTGCTTGACGGTCAGGTCGCGAAAGGCGTCGCGAATGTTCTGGACCGTGACGCTGACCGAGCGGACGCTCTGGCTCTCGATTGCCCGGCAGTAGTCGCTGAGCGGAACAGGGAGCGGTCCCTGGTACTGGGTCTTGGCAAGCGCCTCCTCTGCGCGCTCCTTGCCCTTACCGACCAGCGCATAGACGTAGCCGGAGTCGCCCATGCCGCGCTGGCCCTTCACCTCCAGGAAGTGCTGGGCCGAGAGCTCCTTCACGAGCGGACCGACCACCTGGTAGGACAGGGCGATCTCCTGACCGATCTCCACGGCCGTGAGCGCCTGCTGGAAGTACAGGGTGCGGATGATGTGGTCTTCGATCAGCGGCTGGGCCAGGCCGGTCTGCTCGAGCGTCGTCGGCATCCCTGGGACGAACCGCGCGTCATCCCCGGTCGATCGCACTGGCGCGGGCGACGCGACGGTCCCGGCCCGCCCCATGCTGGCCGCCGGGTCCTGCCCAGGGCGGGGAGACGGCAGGAACGCCGGTTCAGGCGCCATGGTGGGTGCAGAAGCGAACGGAGACACGTCGATACTCGCGCGCCGCTGGGCCACCAGCCGCTCGAGCCGTCCAAGGACCGCCTCATCCTGCCGCTCAGGGAGAGCCATCGATTCCCCCGGTGTGCCCGGCACGACGCGACAGCGCCAGGCCACCTCCGTAGAGTACGCACGAGCCCGTGCCTCTGTTCAAACGCCCGCGTTGGGGATCGGGGATCGCACGGATGGGGCTATCACAGCCGCCCGAACGCGTTGGACGGTGGCGCCAGCGGATGGCGCTGGACTGGCCAGGCTGAGAGGGGATTGTCCGTCTCGACCTGCGCGCCCCGGCCGAGGGCACCCCGGCGAGCGCGCCAGCCAGAGTTCGAAGAGCGCCAGGGTCAGCAGCCAGCTCCAGCGATCGGCCGCCCGCGGGTCGCACGGGCAGCCAGGCAGCCGCGGCCCCGCGGAGCGGGCGGCCGGGTGGCGCCGGGTCCAGCACCGCCTCCAGCAGCTCGAACAGCGCGTCGCGCCGATGGCCCAGACTCTGGTACAGATCCTGCCGAAAGGTCTGCAGCGTGTAGTGGGCGGAGATGGTGTCCATACCCCGCCTGCCGCGCGCACCGCGCCACGTCGCCCGTCCCTTCGCCCCCGGCCCTTCCCTGCCCCACCTTGTCCAAACTCAAGTCAGGATGACAGGGAGCCGTTGCGTGGGCTCCGCCCACCAATCGCGGTTCGATACCGGCTCGTGCCCCGAAGTGAAACGCGATAGTCGAGGGCAAGATCGCGCGTCGTCATCGGGCAATGGTGGGCGGGCCCACGCTACGGTTGGCGAGGATCAGGCGCGCATCATCGGTTGAGCATCTCGCGGTAGACCGCCACGGTCTGGCGGGCGATCTGGTCGTGGGTGAAGCGCTCGAGGACGCGCTGGCGGCCAAGCGCCGACAGCTCGGCGCGCAAGGCGCTGGATGACTGCAACTCCGCCAGCGTTGCGCGCAGGACGGCGGTGTCGCCTTCTGGGAAGACCAGGCCGGCGGGTCCGACCACGTTGGGGATCTCGCCGCTCGAGGAGCCGACCACCGGGATGCCGCTGGCCATGGCCTCCACCAGCACTCGACCGAACTGCTCCTTCCAGTTGGGCCGCGTGCGGGACGGCAGCACCAGGACGTCCAGCTCACGGAGGAGGGCCGGCACCTCGCCGGAGGGGACCGCGGGCCGAACGACAAGGCGCTCGCCGAAACCGAGGGCGACGGCTCGCTCGGCCAGCGGCCCGGCCAGAGGACCGTGGCCGACCAGGCGGAGCTGCCAGGCTCCCTCCAGGCCTCCGGCGGCGTCGAGGAGGTCGAACATCCCCTTCTCTTCGACCAGGCGGCCGACGTAGCCGATGGTGAACGGACGGCTGGTGGGGCCGTCTCTCACCGGCGCCGGCGCAAAGGCCGTCGGGTCTACGCCGAACTGGGGGATGACAGCCAGCGGACCGAGGTAGCCTTTGGCTCGCAGCACCTCGGCGGCCTCCTGGTTGCCGGCGATGGCGTAGCGAGCGGTGCGGAAGACGTCGCGCTCGACCCAGTGGAATGGGGGCGGGTAGAGTCGGTAGAGGTTCTGCCAGGTGAAGAAGAGCGCTCGGGCACCGACCGCTCGCGCCTGGCGCGTGGCGAGCAGCGTCGCCAGGTTGTACGGCTCCTCGTCAACGTGCACCACGTCCGGGCGGAGGCGGCGCAGCAGGCGCGGCAGGGTGGGAAAGAGGAAGAAGTGGAAGTGGCCGTTGAAGAGGATCGGCGCGACCAGCAGCTCGTAGCCTGAGGCCGGCCGGCGCTCGAGCCGCTGCTCCCGCCCGTCCTGCTTCCAGCTTGGCGGGACGATGCAGGTGAGCTCGACGTTGCCCTGTGCCGCGATAGCCGCCAGCTTGCGCTGGTACTCGCCGACAACCAGGGCCTTCGAGATGAGCACGACCTTCACCGCCGCGGGCTCCAGCCCGCCCACGACCCTTGCTGGTGCGACCGCTCCGACGTCGCGACTACCGCTCGCCGACGCGTCGGTACACCTCGACGGTCTGCTCGGCCACCTGGCGCCAGGTGAAGAAGCGCGCCCGCTCGAGCGCCCGCTCGCTGAGGTCCTGGCGCATCTGCTCGTCCTCGAGGAGCTGGCGCAGCCCCTCCGAGATCTCCGTCTCGCCGCGGGGGTTCACGGTGAGACCGGCGTCGCCCACGACTTCTGGCAGGGCGGAGGTGTTCGAGGTGAGCACCGGGCGGCCGCAGGCCATCGCCTCCAGGACCGGCATGCCGAAACCCTCGTACAAGGACACGAATG
Organism: Chloroflexota bacterium; assembly: GCA_020850915.1. The sequence continues at coordinate 9,420 of JADZDV010000003.1, forward strand.
AGAAGACGGTCGCGCCGCTGTAGAGCGGAACCTTGTCGCGCTCGCGAATCTGGCCGGTGAAGATGACCTGGCCGTCCAGCCCGTACTGCCGTACCAGCGGTCGGGGATCCGGGTAGGTCGGGTGACCGAGGTGGTGCAGTCGGCCCGCCACGACGAGCTGGAACTGGTTGCGCAGCGCGGCCGGGAGCTGGGCATAGGCGCGGATCAGACGGGGCACGTTCTTGCGGACGTCGAACCCGCCGAAGTAGAGGATGTAGCGCTCGCCGATGTTGTAGCGCTCGCGGACGGAGGCCAGCAGCCAGGCGTCGTTCACCGGGCGGAAGCTCTCGTCCACAGCGTTCCCAATGACGTGGATGCGGTCCGATGGGATATGGAGCGTCCGCTCGATGTCGCGCTTGGAGCACTGCGAGACGGCGATGATCGCCTGGGCGCGCTTGGCGGCGAACGACACCAGCGCGTTGTAGGCCACGGTCAGCTTGCGCCAGGCGTACTCCTTCAGGATCAGTGGGATGACGTCGTGGATCGTCACCACGGTGGGAAAGAGCGGCGTGACCGGCGAGGCGAAGTACGGGCAGTGCAGAAGGTCGATCTGCTCCGCGCGACCGGCCTTGAGCAGGCCGACCTGCTCCCACCACGCCTTCTCGACGTTCTCGCCCAGACGCGCCAGGGCGCTCATCACTTCGACGTTGCTGAAGCGATCGGAGAGGTGCGGCCAGTTGACGGCGTAGGCGCGACGGAAACGAGGGCTCAGCAGAACGTAGGTGTTCTCCTTGTCGTAAGCGTCGAGCCCTTCGAGCAGGTGGAACAGGTGCTGACCGCTGCCGGTGGCCGGCTTCTGGAGGAACAGCGCGTTGATGCCGATCCGCATGCTAGGCCCGCGCCACCTGGCCGTAGACATTCAGTAGCTGCCGGGCAGCGGCCGGCCAGGTGAAGGTGGCAGCGCGCGCCAGGCCCTTGCGACGCATCTCCACCCGCAGCTTGTCGTCGAGAACGGCCAGCTCAAGCGCCGCCGCGAGCTCGTCCACGTTCTCCGGGTCCACCTGCAGCCCCGCGTCGCCAACGACCTCCGGCAGCGAGGAGGTGCGCGAGACGACGACCGGGGTACCGCAGGCCATCGCCTCGAGCGGCGGCAACCCAAAGCCTTCGTAGAGCGACGGGAACGCGAACACGGTCGCGGTGGAGTACAGGGCCGGCAGGTCGGCGTCCGGCACAAACCCGCTAAAGACGATGTCATCGCGGTAGGGCGACTGCTCGGCGTGGCTCAGAATGTCCTCCACCAGCCAGCCGCGCTTGCCCACCACCACCAGGCGGTGCGGGATCTTGCAGCGATCACGGAGCTGGCGGTACGCGTCGAAGAGGGTGGTGAGGTTCTTCCGCGGCTCCAGGACGCCAACGAAGAGGATGAACGGACGGTCGTCCAGGCCAAGCTGTCGGCGCGCGGCCGCCAGCCGAGCTTCGTCCTCGACGGGATGGAAGAACGGGTCCACGCCGCCCGGCACCACCGCGACCCGTTCCGGCCGGGCACCAAGCAGGCAGATCAGATCGTTGCGGGTGTTCTCAGAGTCGGCCGCGATGAAGTCAGCCCGTGCCACGGAGCGCGGCACGACCTGCTCGAGGTAGGCCCGCAGGCTGGCGTCGGCGCAGTCTGGAAAGAGGAGAAAGGCGAGGTCGTGGACCGTGAGCAGGCTCCTGGCGCCACGGACCGGCGGCAGGACGAAGTCTGGCGAATGGAAAATGTCGGAGCAGCCGGAGAAGAGGTCCGTCGAGATCGGCAGCCGCAGCCGGTGCCAGAGGATATCCAGCGTCCGCTGGGAGAAGCGCATCTGGCGCCGGCCAAAATTGTCCGCCTCGGGAAAGCGGGGCGTGGCGCCCTCGTTCGGAGCGGCATACAGGAGCTGGTAGTCGTTCTCATGGTCCAGCTCAGACAGCGCGAAGACGAGGCTCCGCACGAACCTGCCGATTCCCGCCGACTGGTTGACGGCGCAGGTGAAGTCAATGGTGATCCGCATCACCGCGCCCGAGCCCGGACGTAGCCGAAAACCATCCAGCCAAGCACGACCACCCCCACCAGGACAAGACTCCAGTAGCTGATCACCCGATCGAGGAACGCCACGGCGCCAGCGGTCGCCTGCCAGAAGCCGAGGTCCGGGTTGCCAGTGGTGATCAGCCCATTGGTGCCCGCGAAGATCAGGATACCGACCATGCCAGCTTCGACGATACCCAGGCCGCCAGGCGTCACCGGCAGGGTGGTCAGCAGCGCCGCGGCCAGGGCGACGAAGAGGATGATCGGCCAGTTGACCACCGAGATCCCGAGGGCCATGCAGACCAGGTAGACCCGCGCCGCCTCGATGGTCCAGCAGACCAACGAGTACGCCATGATCATCGGCATCCGCCCCCAGCTAAACGCCAGCAGGGTGCCGGTCTGGAACTGCTCGTACTGGGCCTGGAAGCGGCGCGGGACGAACCGCTGGATCAGACCGCTCAACCGGTGCATCGAGAGCATGGCCGCGATCACGACCACGGCGAGCGCCAGGCCGATCTGAAGGATCGAGAGCACGGCTGAGGGCACGGCGCCACGGAAGGCGAGACTGACCGACACCCCCAGCAGCACGAAGACGAGCAGCGTGTCGATCACGCGCTCCGCCAGGATCGTGCCCATGGTCCGCGACCAGGAGACGTGGGCCTGCTCGCGCTTCAGGAGATAGGCGCGGTAGACGTCGCCGAGCTTGGCGGGGACGATACAGTTGGCAAACCAGGACAGCAGGATGATCCGGGCAACCGTCAGGATGGAGGGCTGGTCCGCCTGGCCGTACTCGAGGTACCCCACATTCCGCAGGAGCTTGCGCCAGCGGTACGCCCGCACGATGAAGGTGAGATAGTAGGAGAGCAGGGCGAGCAGGAAGAGCCGCGGGTCGGCGCCGCGGACCCGGGCCACAATCTCGCCGACGTCCACGTTCATACGCGAGAAGCCGAAGACCAGGATGCCGAAGCCCAGAGCAAATGAGGCCGCCGTTCGAATGTTGAAGAACCGCCTGGTGAGCGGGTCGGCCTCAGAAGCCTCCGCGACCGCTCGCGGCTGCTCCTCGATGGTGGTGGCGGGGTTTTCGACTCGCGTGATTGGACTCCCTCAGGCCGCGTGACCGCTCACCGCTTGAGGCGGGACGCTCTCGCTCGACTGACTTGCCACGGCGACCACCAGCCCGGCCAGTGCGCCGATCTGAACGGCCATGCCATGGACCAGCAGATTGTCGAACAGGTTGTGCACCATGAGAACCGTAAGACTCCCGAGCAGGCCGGTCAAGAGCGCCCGGGACTCGCTCCCCAGCGCCGCGCGCTTAAGCCCCCCGGCGATGGCGCGGAAGACGGTGGCCAGCGCCCCCACCAGCGCCAGCAGGCCCACGATCCCCGTCTCAGCCGCCATGTTCAGATAGTAGTTGTGCGCGTGCCCGAGCGGCTGAACCCAGCCGGGCATCATGTACTCCTCGTAGCGCGCCGGGTAGTTGCCCGCGCCCACACCCAGCCAGGGCTGCTCCAGGAACATGCCCCAGCCGGCCTGCCAGTGGGCCATCCGCTCGACCACCGCGAAGTTCTCTGGCGTGATCTGCGCTGTCCGGACGTCGAAGACGCCGAAGTTGTCCAGCACGGCCACCAGACGATCGGCCCAGGCGCCCGGTAGAACGTTCGTGGCGGTCAGAAGGATCAGCAGGACAAGGCCGGCCACCAGCGCTGCAA
>JADZDV010000004.1 GCA_020850915.1 Chloroflexota bacterium
ACGGGGCCACGTTCCGAATCAACTCTGGAGTGAGCATGGCAGGCAAGTACGCGAAAGGTCCCTTCGCCGTCGACTGGGAGGAGCGATACGATTTCCCGGCCCTGCGGCGGAAGAAGCTCGGGAAGGTCCAGCAGGAGCTGGCCGCTTCCGGTATCGACGCGCTCCTTCTCTGGAAGGACGAGAACGTCCGCTACCTCACCAGCCTGCGCGCGCAGCTCATCGCGGGCAAGAGCACGTCGCTGAACGGTGTCCTGGTCGGCAAGAACGAAGAGCCGATCCTGCTCTGCTCCGGCGGCGAGCGGGACAAGGCGCTCTTCGGCATGCCCTGGCTGGCCGGCGTGCACTCCGTGCCGATCATGGAGCAGCGCGACCTGGTGGAGGGCTTCGTCAAGGAGATTCTCGGACCCCTGCTGCGCGAGCGCGGCATTGACGGCGGCAAGCTCGGCATTGACCAGGCGAACATCTCCCTGCTCGAGCTGCTGCGCAAGCACTTCCCGAACATGGAGATCGTGGACGGCGACACGGTCATGCAGCAGGCGCGCTGGGTCAAGCTCGACGAGGAGATTCCGATCATCGAGGAGGCCTGCGCCATCGGCGACAGCGTGACCCAGCGCGCCCTCGACGAGACGCGGGCGGGTCGGCGCGAGATGGAAGTGGCTGGCGATGCGATGCAGACGCTCTACTACCTCGGCGGTGAGATGGCGCACGTCATCACGCCGTTCGTGGCCACCGGCGAGCACATGTCACCCCCGCACCGTATCTGCTCAGACAAGATCATCCGCAACGGCGATCTGGCCTTCATCGACATTGGCGCAATGTGGAACGGCTACTTCGGCGACATTGGGCGTACGACCATCGTAGGCAAGCCGAACCGCCGCCAGAAAGAGGTCTACACGGCGGTGTACGAGGGCCTGATGGCAGGTATCGACAGGATGCGGCCGGGCAACACGAACAAGGACGTCTCGGACGCGATCATCGCGAAGATCGGCGAGCACGGCCTGTCGGATCACCTGTTCAACCTGTTCATCGGCCACGGCATCGGCATGGGCGCGAACGAGCCGCCCTACATCGGCGAGACCCTGCCCGGCGCCCCGGTCTACGAGCTGAAACCGAACATGGTGTTCGCCGTCGAGCCGCTCGTCTGGGTGCCCGACGTCCAGGGCGGCGCGGGCGTGCGCATCGAGGACATGGTGCTCGTCACCGACGGCCCGGCGAGGGTGCTGTCCCGCGTGGAGTACGAGGAGCGCCTGCTGCTTTAGCGGCTGGCTCAGCCGCGGATGATCGCCAGCGCCTGGCGGACCGCCGCCTCGGGTGGCTGAGAGACGTCAACCACGCCGCTGAGACCGGCACCGCTGAGACCGTTGCCAGCGTGGTTCGCGTGGGGCGGCCCCTCCGCGAGCCGCCCCACGCTCTCTGCCGATTCGCGGGTCGGACCGGACTCGTCGCCCACCGTCTCCGGACCCTCGCACCGAAGGACGATGAAGCGTGCGCCCAGCCTCGCCGCGAGATCCTCGATCTCATCGCGCTCGGGCGCTGGCGCGACTCCCAGGTCCACGATGACCGGCTGCTGGCGGCGTAGGCGACTCGCCGCCCGGCGGCGGACAAGCGCATAAGCGCGATCCAAGCCAGCCGCTCCGTCCGCGCGGTCCTGGGGCTGGGGCCGTTTGTCCTGCTCTAACGGGGGACCATCGCTCTCCAGCTCGTCGTCTCGCGGGCCCCGCGTCAGGTACACCAGGCCAAGACGCCGGGCCAGGCCCCGCGCCAGCTCCGTCTGTCTCCTCGCACGCGGCCCCGTCACGACGATCAGCGTGCGCTCCGGAACGCCGCCGGCGTACGCCCACGCAAGATCGAAGTAGGCTGCCGCGTCGGCGGCAATCTGCTCCGAGCGCTCAGGCGTCAGGCCGGGCTGCCGGAGCCGCAAGCTCAGCACTTTCCCGCGAACGTACGCCCGATAACACTTATAGAAGTCCAGCAGCAGCGGCAGGTCGTGGTCGCGGCTGGTGGTGACGTAGGCCTCCACGTAGGCGGCGGCCAGGTCAGCGCGCCCGTAGTGATCGAAGTCCATCGCCAGGAACGCCACGTCGGCTGCCACGTCAGCACACCGGAACCGCGGCGAGAACTCCAGGCAATCGAAGAGCTGGAGCCGGCGCCCCTCTACGCAGACGCTGGCCGCGTGCAGGTCGCCGTGGCCGTCCCGCACGCGGTGGGTCGCCGCTCGCTTTTCGAGCAGCACGCCTCGGCGGACGAGGAACCCCTCGACGTACGACTGAATGCCGATGGCGACGGTGGGCGACACAGTCCTGCCCACGAAGGGAGCGACCTCGAGGAAGTTCTCGTCCCAGTTCGCCTTCACAGCGCGCGGGGATCCGAACTCGTCCACACCGGGTCCCGTCGCGGCTGTGGCGTGGAACCGCGACAGGCGGCGCGCAAGCCTTCTGGCCAGGCTGGCGTCCACCGCGTCGCGCTTCAGCATCTGGTCAAGCATGCCCTCGGCCGGCAGTCGGCGCATCCACACCGCCGGCTCGACAACGCGGCCCTCGCCCCCCACACTGAAGTCGCTGCCCCGCTCGACGATCTCCACCACGCCGAGGTAGACGTCAGGACAAAGCCGTCGGTTGAGCCGCACCTCCGCGGCGCAGTCCACCGCTCGGCGCTCGACGGTCGAGAAGTCCAGGAAGCCAAAGCTCACAGGCTTCTTGATCTTGTACACGTACGCGCCAGCCAGAATCACCCAGGAGATGTGTGTCTCGACAAGCTGGATGTCGTCCGCCGGGTGCGGAAAGGCACGGGGCCGCAGGAGCGCGCTGACATAGGCCGGCAGACCGTCGTCGGGTGCATCGCGAGGGCCGCCAGGCGGCGTGCTCGACAACCTGAGGCTGGCCGACGCTGCCTCTAGAGAGCACCGGGCTGTCTCCGGCGGCGGAGACCCTCTGCCCTCTGCTGGAGGGTGCGCGCTCGACGTGTTCTGTCGACCGAAGACGGCCATCCTGTGACTCACACTTCCGTGCCAGCCTCGCGCAGGCAGTTCTCTGGCGTGCAGCACCCACGCAGCCTTCTTCAGTATGACGGCGAGAGGTTTCATCGCGGGTAGCGACGTGTAAACGGGCGGTGAACGAGGGCGTGCAACGTCAGGCGCTCGCTCTCGGACGTCGCCATATCGTTCACACGCTGTTTACCTGAGGCAACGGCGACGTCAACGCGCCCAGGCGATGATCCTCGGGCAACCAGGCTGCGAAAAGTGGGCCGAGTCGGGGGATGGACGCCAGGACCGCGGCAGAAGGAGTCAACGAGATGCCCGAGACTATTCTCGTCCCGCTGGACGGCTCGGCCCTGGCGGAGTGCGCCCTGCCGTATGCCAGGCAGATCGGGCGCGCCAGCGGCGCTCGAATCCTGCTGCTGCGCGCGACGCAACCTCGCTCCCTGCCAGCCGCGGACTCGATCGCCGCGGAGAGAGCCGCTGCCGGCGAGGTGGACTCCTACCTGGCAGCGGTGGCGACCACGCTCTCGGGCGACGGGCCCGTCGAAACCGCCGTCTTCTATGGCGATCCGGTCGAGGCGATCGTCACCGAAGCCGGACTTCGAGACGTCCTGCTTGTCGTCATGGCCACTCATGCCCGCACCGGCGTCGATCGGTTAGTCTTTGGGAGCATCGCCGAGGCCATCATGCAGCGGTCGCCGGCGCCGGTCCTGCTCGTTCACGAGAGCACCCGAGACGCCGAAACGATCGCCACCCAGCCGCGCATCGTCGTCCCGCTAGACGGCTCGCCGTTTGCGGAGGAGGCGCTCGGCACCGCCGCGGCCGTGGCGGAGCAGCTTGGCGGCGAGCTGGTGCTGGTCCAGGCGATCAACCCGCCAGAGCATGGGACAGTGAGCGCGGACGGCCGGATCGTCGCCACAGTCGATCAGGTGCTGGACCGCCTTCGTGCGGAGGCACGGGACTACCTGGAGCATACCGCGGCCCGTATCTTCGCGGGCCGGAGCGGGCCAGCGCCGAAGATCGAGGTGCGATTGGGCGCGCCAACCGCGGCGATCGTGGAGGCAAGCGCCGAGAACCGGGCGGCGATGGTGGTCATGGCCACACACGGCCGCACCGGTATGGCACGGCTGCTGCTGGGCAGTGTTGCTCGCGGGGTGGTCCACGACGGCCCGGTACCGGTCCTGCTGGTGCGTCCGGCCGCGATTCGACAGGTGGCTTCCTGAGGCGCCACGATGGCCGCTCCCTACCCGGCTCACCGGGAAGCCGACTTTCCACTGCGAGACGGCGCCACTGTCCACATCCGGCCGGTGCGCCCGGACGACGAGCCTCGCCTGCTCGAGTTCTTCGCGGCGCTCTCCCCGGAGTCACGCGGGCTACGCTTCTTCTCCTACGCGGTGGACCTGGCTGGCGCCGCGTGGCGCGAGTCAACGGTGGACTACCAGCACCGATTCGGCCTCGTGGCGACGACTGGACCTGACGAGCGGATCGCCGGCCAGGCTTCGTACGTCACGACGGACGATCCCGAGCGCGCAGAGGTGGCGTTCGCTGTGGACGATGCCTCTCAGGGGCGGGGCCTCGGCACGCTCCTTCTGGGCCAGCTCGCGGAGATCGCCGCTGGGAACGGGGTGCGGGTCTTCGAGGCTGAGATTCTGCCCTCAAACCATCGCATGCTGCAGGTCTTCCGGCAGTCCGGGTTTCCCGTCGAGGTCCGGTCGTATCCCGACGAGCTGCGCGTCACCTTTCCGACCTCCCTCTCCGGTGAGGCACTCGCCCGCTTCGAGCAACGCGAGCAGATCGCCGCGGCGAACGCGCTGACGGCATTTCTCTGCCCGCGGTCCGTCGCGGTCCTCGGCGCATCTCGGCAACGAGGGACGGTAGGCGGTGAGGTCTTCCACAACCTGCTCGCCTCGCAGTTCGCCGGTCCCGTCTACCCGGTCAACCCCGCGGCAAAGGTGGTCCAGTGCGTCCTGGCGTATCCCTCGGTGGAGGTCGTGCCGGGTCCGGTGGACCTGGCGGTGATCGCCGTGCCGGCCACGCAGGTGCTCGCGGCCGCCGAGGCCTGCGGTCGCAAGGGGGTCCGGGCGCTGGTCGTGCTGTCCGCTGGCTTCGGAGAAGTTGGACCGGAGGGGCGCGAGCGGCAAGCAGCCCTGCTCCGCGCCTGCCGCGCCTCGGGCATGCGGCTCATCGGCCCGAACTGCCTTGGCATCGCGAACTCAGACCCGGCCTTCTCCTTCAACGCCACCTTTGGACCGCTCCCACCGCCACCGGGGAACATCGCGTTCTCCTCCCAGAGCGGTGCCCTGGCGCTGGCCGCGATCGACTACGCCGGCGCCCTCGGGCTGGGCATCTCGAGCTTTGTCTCCGTGGGCAACAAGGCGGATATCTCCGGCAACGATCTGCTCAGCTACTGGGAGACAGACCCCCGGACCGACGTCATCCTGCTGTACGTGGAGTCGTTCGGCAACCCGCGGAAGTTCTCACGTATCGCCCGCCGGGTCGGCCAGGCCAAGCCGATCGTCGCTGTGAAGAGCGGTCGCTCCAGTGCCGGCGCTCGGGCAACATCCTCCCACACGGGCGCCCTGCTGGCCGCATCCGACGTGACGGTCGACGCGCTGTTCCGACAGAGCGGCGTCATTCGGACGGAGACGCTGGAGGAGCTGTTCTCCGTCGCCTCGCTGCTGGCCAACCAGCCGCTCCCGCGCGGCAGGGGCGTGGGCATCGTGACCAATGTGGGCGGACCGGCGATTCTCTGCGCCGACGCCTGCGAGGCCCAGGGCCTGCACGTCCCGGAGCTGTCCGGCGAGACGCGGCTCCGCCTGCGCGCGTTCCTCCCATCCGAGGCGAGCGTCGGCAATCCCGTGGACATGATCGCCTCGGCGAGCGCGGACAACTTCCGCGCGGCGATCGAGGTTGTCGCGGCCGACCCGAGCGTGGACGCCGTCATCATGATCTTCATTCCACCTCTGGCAACGCGGTCGGAAGACGTCGCGAAAGCCACAGTGGAAGCCACCCGGGCCCTGAACGGCAGCAAGCCCGTGCTGGCGGTGTTCATGTCGTCCCGCGGTGTGCCCGCTGAGCTTCGCGCCGCGGAGCTGCACGTTCCATCCTACGCCTTCCCGGAGATGGCGGCCATTGCGCTGGCCCACGCCGCGCGCTATAGCGAGTGGCGCTCCCAACCGATCGAGGCGCCGCCCGCGCTCTCCAACGCCCGGCCTGACGAAGCCGCTGCCGTCGTGGCGGCGGCACTGGGGCGGGGCGACGGCTGGCTGGGGCAAGACGAGGTCCACCGTCTGCTCGGCTGCTATGGTCTCCCGGTTGCGACCCAGGCGACCGCGGCCACGCCCGAGGCGGCCGCCGCTGTGGCGGAACAGATCGGGCCTGAGGTTGCGCTCAAGGCGATCGCACCTGGCGTGGTCCACAAGACCGAGATGGGCGCGGTGCGCCTCGGCCTCCGGGGCGCCCAGGCCGTTCTCCTGGCGGCCAGGGAGATGGAGCGAGCGCTGGCCGCCGCCGGGCACCCGCCGGAGGGCTACCTGGTCCAGGAGATGGTCCCACAGGGCGTCGAGATGATCGTTGGCATCGTGCACGACCCGCAATTCGGGCCGGTCGTGGCCTGTGGCGCCGGCGGCACGCTGGTAGAGCTGCTGAAGGACGTCCAGGTCCGACTGACGCCGCTGACCCGGCAGGACGCGTCGGAGATGCTGCGCGGCCTGAAGACGTACCCGCTGCTCACAGGCTTTCGAGGCTCGCAGCCGTGCGACCTCACGGCGCTGGAGGACGCGCTCCTTCGGGTGAGCGTCCTGGCCGAGAACCTGCCCCAGATCGTCGAGCTGGACCTGAACCCCCTCGTCGTGCACCCGCGAGGCGCCACGGTGGTGGACGCCAGGGTGCGGGTGCAGGCCGTTGACCCGCCGCGCCCTATGGGGGCGCGGCGGTGAGGCCCGGCGGCTCGCCGAACCGCCTGAGGGTCTCGCTGACGGCCGGACAAACGAGCGAGCCGCCGGACGAGGGCGCTCCGGGGACCGCGGCGGGCAAGCCCGGCTACGCGAGAGCGCTGGCCCGCCGGGCGCATTGAACGCAGCGCGTCGTCCACGGCAGTGCGCGGAGTCGCGCGGGATCGATCGGCTCCCGGCATACCTCGCACGGGCCGTACACTCCCCGAGCCAGCCGGGTCAACGTCTCGTCGATGAGCCGAACGCGTTGCAGCTCGGCCTGCTCCAGCGCCAGATCCAGCTCCTGCTCGGCAAGATCGCTCGCAACGTCCGCGTCGTCGCCGGCCGCGCCGCTTTCCTCGGCCTGGCTTGCGCCCAGCGCTCGCTCTGCTTCGCCGAGCATCTCCACGCTCCGGAGCAGTCGAGCGCGCTCCCTGCGAAGCGCCGTCGTCAACTCCTGTTTGAGCTCCGGCGCCAGGTCTGTGGGTGTCATGGCAGTCCCTCCTTCTCCGGGCCGCCCCGGCCCGTGTGCCTGGCGTCATCATGCTGGGCGCGGGTTGCCGGCATCGTTAGGCCAGGTAAACTCTGGGTCACCACGGCTCGCGCCTCATCCCTTTTACCCGCCATTTACCCGCGTAGAGGACCGCGTTTACCTGGCGGCCGTACGCTTCTTCGAAGAACGCGCCGCGGAGCCGTTCGGAGGGCCAGGAGGCAGACAGGCGCTCGTGAGCGATCATGGACCCATGCCGGGAAAACGGCTGCCGACAACCGGTGACAGGCGAAGACGATCCCCGAGCGTCCGTTCAGCCGGCAGCAACGGGGCTCCGTGCGCTGTCCCGCCAGACTCGGAGGACGCGCTGTACCGTGCTGCCTGTGACGTCTTGCAGGACTGCCTGGCAGTCGTGGATGGCGAGGGGGTGATTCGGGCGGCCAATGCCGCCTGGCGTCGCGCCGCGGCAGACCCTTCGTCAGCGGACGCTTTGCCTCCGATCGGATCGAGCCTCCTGGACGGCTGGCGAGGACCTCCCGGCCCGGAGCTCGCAATGCTCGCGGCCGGGCTGCGAGAGATCCTCGCGGGGCGTCGTGACGAGCTGGTCGTCGAGCGCCTTGACACCCGATCGAGTCCCCCAGCTTGCTGCCGGATCGTGGCCCGGTCACTCGGCGACGATCAGCCGGGCGCCTGTGTCACTCGCGCGCTCCTGCCAGCAGTCAGGCCGCCGGCGGAGTGGTCCGGGGGGTTGGGCCGCCAGGCAGCGCTGATCATCAACGCCGCGGCGGAAGGCATCTACGGCCTGGACCGCGCCGGCCGGACGACGTTCGTCAATCCGGCGGCTGCCAGCCTGCTTGGCTACAACGTAGACGAGCTCACCGACCAGGCGTTGCACGATGTCATACACCACACGCGCAATGATGGAACGTCGTATCCGTGGCGAGATTGCCCGGTGGTGACCGCGCTGGAAGACGGCGCCGTCCACCGGGTGACGGGCGAGGTCTTCTGGCGTAAGGACGGCTCGAGCTTTCCTGTCGAGTACACGAGCACACCCATCTGGGAGAGCGGGCAGATTACCGGCGCCGTCGTCAGCTTCCGGGATGTGGCAAAGCGGGTCCGGGCGGAGCAGGAGCAGCGCCGGCTGCTTCGAGAGGCCGAGGCAGCCGAGGCGCGCTTCCGCGGCCTGTTGGAGCAAGCGCCGGATGGCATCGTCATCTGCGACGGGAAGGGGCGCATCTCGCTGGTGAACCGCGAAGCCGAGCAGTTGTTCGGCTACGCCCGCGGCGAGCTGGTGGGCCAATCGATCGAGCAGCTCGTGCCGGAGCGATTCCGCAAGCAGCACGTCGCGTACCGGACGCGCTACTGCAGCGACCCGGTCACGCGCCCGCTGCTGCACGGCACCCCGCTCGTCGGACGCCGCGCGGACGGCACGGAGTTCCCTGCCGAAATCAGCCTCAGCCCGATGGGGCGCGGCGAGCAGCTCGTGGTGACGAGCGTCATCCGCGACGCAACCGAGCGACAGCAC
>JADZDV010000594.1 GCA_020850915.1 Chloroflexota bacterium
AGCACCGGCCAGTTCCCGAGTGACGAGGAGCTGGTCGAGACGGCGCGCTCGGTCCTGGACTGACGCCCCGGTCAAGCGGCTCGGCGGGCAGTCCGCGAGCGCCTTCTTCCGCGTGCGCTACCATCAAAGCCCTGAGCCGCCGGCGCAGCCTCGCTGAGAAGCCGGCGGATCAGGGTCACGCCAGCGTCTGGAGGAAACATGACCGAGCAAAGCGAAGTTCGCGACGGCATGCGCATCGACTGGGACGTGCCGATCAAGATGAACGACGGTGTCGTGCTCCGCGCCGACGTCTACCGGCCCGTTGAGGACGGCACGTACCCGGTCATCATGACGTACGGCCCCTACGCCAAGGGCCTCGCCTTCCAGGAGGGCTACCCTGGCCAGTGGCAGAAGATGGCCGAGGACCATCCCGATGTCACGGCCGGCTCGACCAACAAGTACCAGAACTGGGAAGTGGTCGATCCGGAGAAGTGGGTGCCAGAAGGCTACGCCGTGGTGCGCGTCGACTCGCGCGGCGCCGGCAACTCCGAGGGCTTCATGGACATGTGGTCCGCCCGGGAGGCTCAGGACTTCGCCCAGTGTATCGAATGGGCGGGCGTCCAGCCGTGGAGCAACGGCAGAATCGGTCTCAACGGCATCTCCTACTACGGCATGAACCAGTGGCAGGTCGCGGCCCTCCAGCCGCCGCATCTGGCCGCGATCTGCATCTGGGAGGGAGCCGCGGACTTCTACCGCGACGCCTACCGCCACGGCGGCATCATGAGCGACTTTGCGAAGAACTGGTACGGCCTCCAGGTCGTCACGGTGCAGTCCGGCCGTGGGAGCCGCGCCCCGAAGAGCCCCATTCACGGCGAGTCGGTTGCCGGTCCGATCGATCTTTCAGAAGAGGAGCTGGCTCGGAACCGCGCCGACCTCGTGGCGGACATCGAGGACCACCCCTTCGACGACGAGTACTACACCAGCCGCATGCCGGACTTCTCAAGGATCCGGGTGCCCATCCTCTCCGCCGCCAACTGGGGCGGCCAGGGTCTGCACCCGCGCGGCAACTTCGAGGGGTTCGTCCGCTCGTCCTCGAAGGAGAAGTGGCTCGAAGTCCACGGCCTGGAGCACTGGACGCACTTCTACACGGACTACGGCCGCGAGCTCCAGCTCCGCTTCTTCGACCGCTTCCTCAAGGGGGAGGACAACGACTGGAAGGACCAGCCGCCCGTCATGCTCCAGGTGCGCCACGTGGACGGGTTCGTCCCGCGCGCCGAGCAGACGTGGCCGATCGCCCGGACGGAGTGGACGAAGCTCTACCTGAGCCCGGCTGACCAGACGCTCGCCTGGGCGCCCGTCGAAGGCGAACGCTCCGTCGAGTACGACGGCATGGGGAGCGGCGTGACCTTCATGACCGCCCCCCTGCGCCACGACACCGAGATCACCGGTCCGCTGGCGGCGAAGTTGTTCATCTCCTCCGCCACAACAGACGCCGACATCTTTGCCGTGCTGCGGGTCTTCGATCCAGACGGCAACGAAGTGACCTTCCAGGGGGCGCTCGACCCACGCACCCCGATCGGCCAGGGCTGGCTGCGCGCCTCCCACCGCGCCCTGGACCCGGACTGGAGCACGGCATACCGCCCGGTCCATCCGCACGACAGGGCGGAGCCGCTCACTCCTGGCCAGGTCTACGAGCTGGACGTCGAGATCGTCCCGACCTCGATCGTCGTTCCGGCCGGCTACCAGATCGGCTTCAGCGTGCGTGGCACGGACTACGAGTACGAGGGCGAGATAGACCCCGGCTCCACTCCGTACACCTCGAAGGGCTGTGGCCCCTTCACCCACACCAATCCGAAGGACCGCCCGACGGAGATCTTCGGCGGTCAGGTGACCCTCTACGGCGGCGGCGCCCGCGGCTCCTACGTCCTGGTCCCGGTCATCCCCGAGTAGCACTGCCATCTGAGCCTCGTTCCAGACAGGGCGCTCGCGAGGGTTTCGCGAGCGCCCTGCCGCGCGCCACTGCCAGTGCGCGTCAGGGTGTCCGTCAGATTGCTGTGTGTCGGACTTCTACGAGCTCCGGTCAGGTACGCGCTGTCGACCCGAACGCCCCCAAACCTCACCCTGAACGTGCCCCCTTGCCGCCCTGAACGTGCCCCCTTGCCGCCCTGAACGTGCCCCCTACCGCCCTGAACGTGCCCCCTACCGCCCTGAACGTGCCCCCTTGCCGCCCTGAACGTGCCCCCTACCGC
>JADZDV010000005.1 GCA_020850915.1 Chloroflexota bacterium
GAGGGCGCGGCGATGATCCGCTCGAAGGGCGAGGCGGGCACAGGGAACATCGTGGAGGCAGTCCGCCACCTGCGCTCGATCGGTGGCGCCATCAAGCGCCTGACGGTCATGGGGCCGGACGAGTGGATGGCCGAGGCCAAGCAGTTGGGCGCGCCGTACGAGCTGGTCAGGCAGGTCGCGCAGGAGGGCAAGCTGCCGGTCGTGCTGTTCTGCGCCGGCGGCGTCGCGACGCCGGCCGACGCCGCGCTGGTGATGCAGCTTGGCGCCGAGGGTGTCTTCGTCGGTTCCGGTATTTTCAAGAGCGAGAACCCGCCGAAGACGGCCGCGGCGATCGTCAAGGCGACGACGCACTTCCGCGACCCCGACATCATCGCCGACGTGTCAAGGGGGCTGGGCACGCCGATGCGCGGCATTGAGATCGGAACGATCGGCGAGCGCGAGCTGATGGCGACCCGGGGCTGGTGATGAGGATAGGCGTCCTCGCCCTGCAGGGCGACTTCGCCGAGCACCTGGCGATGCTGCGCTCGCTGGGCGTGGAGGCGGTCGAGGTCCGTACGGCGGCCCAGCTTGCGGACCTTGACGGGCTCATCATTCCCGGCGGCGAGAGCACGACCATTGGCAAGCTGGCGGTCACGTTTGGCCTGATCGAGCCGTTGCGAGCGCGCATCGAATCCGGGCTGCCGGTCCTGGCGACCTGCGCCGGGCTGATCCTGCTGGCGAGCGACGTCGGCACGTCCCAGCCGCTCATCGGAGTTATGGACGTCGCGGTCGAGCGCAATGCCTTCGGTCGCCAGCTTCAGAGCTTCGAGACGGACCTCGAGGTCGCGGGGCTCGGCGATCGACCGATGCGGGCAGTGTTTATCCGCGCGCCTGCCATCCGCTCCGCCGGCCCCGACGTCGAGGTGCTGGCGAGCCTGCCGGACGGGCGGATCGTGGCCGCGCAGCAAGGCCCACTGATCGTCGCGGCGTTCCACCCGGAGCTCAGCGGCGACACCCGTCTCCACGAGCGGTTCCTGGAGGTCGTGCGCCAGGCAGCGAGTCGACGCGAGTCCGAGGTGGTCGCGAGTCGCTAGCCTCGTGCTTCGCGCGGGCGGCGCTAACCGAGCGCTCGCGCCAACTCCTCGAGAGGGACGCGCTCCGGCTGGGCTGACGAGCGGTCGAACGCGGTCGGGTCCTTCAAGCCATGGCCGGTCATAATCGCCACGATCCGCATGGTGGGCTTCAACAGCTTGCTCCTGAGAGCGGCCACCAGGCCCGCGTAGGCCGCGGCGGCGTCCGGCTGGACGAACAGCCCCTCCTCTTCGGCGAGAAGATGCTGGGCAGCGTCAATCTCGCGGTCGTCCACCGCCACAGCCCAGCCGCGCTCCCCGCCCCGGAGTCCGCGCAGGACGCGCTCACCGCTGGGCGGGGAGGGGTTGGAGATCGCGTGGGCGATGGTATCGACGTGGGGCCATGGCCTCAGGGTGGTCTCGCCGCGACTGAAGGCGCTGGCGATCGGCGCGCAACCGGAGGCCTGGACGACAAGGAGCCGTGGGACCTGGCGGCCCAGCCCCGCGGTGACCCACTCCGTCATGCCCTTGACGATGGCCGCCGCGTTGCCACCCGCGCTGCAGGGCACCACGACAACGTCCGGCGGCTCTGCGCCGCACTGCTCCATGAGCTCCAGGCCGAGCGTTTTCTGACCCTCCACCCGGAAGGGATCGTCCGAGTTGACGAAGTACGTGCCCGTTTCGCTCCCGAGGCGCAGGCTCTCGAAGTACAGCTCGCCGTAGTCGCCGGCAACGCGCAGCAGCCTCGGGCCATGGATCGAGACGGCGCCGAGCTTCTCCACGGGACCGTCCGCCGAGACGAGCACGGTCCACGGCAGCCCGGCGCGCGCCGCGTACGCCGCGACGGACGCTGCCATGTTGCCGGTTGAGACGGTGCCGACACGGCGGAAGCCGAGGCTCAGCGCCCGCTCCATCCCCGCGATGGTCCCGCGATCTTTGAACGATCCGGTCGGATTGAGCCCCTCGATCTTGAAGTCCAGTCGCGGCAGACCGACCAGGTCGCCCACGCGGCGTGCCCGAACGAGCGGTGTGCCGCCCTCGCCCATGCTCAGACCAGGGGTGACGGCGGTGAAAGGCAAGAAGGTCGCGTAGCGCCGGAGCAGCTCGCCGGCGGCGGGGTCCGGCCGGGCAAACACCACCTCAGACTCGACCTCGAGCGGACCCCGGCACCCGGCACAGCGCTGGAGAGGCTGCGACAGATCGTACGTGGTCCGGCAGAGGCAGCAGATGAGACGTCGCACGCAGCGATTGTAGTGCCTCGGCCCACCCCTGCTCGCCGGCGCTGGCCACGATGCTTGGAGTCGATCTCCGGAAGTTCACCCGCCGGTGGAACGGCGTGGTAGAATCTCCGAGCCATGGAGGACACGATGCGCGCGCGTGACATCATGACCCGAGACGTGGTCACGGTCCGGCGCGACACGCCGGTCCGTGAGGTGCTGGCGCTGCTGATCGCTCATCGGATTAGCGGCGTTCCCGTGGTGGACGACCATCAGCGGATCCTGGGGATCATCAGCGAGGGCGATCTCATCCTGCGCGAGCGCGCCCTGCGCCGTCGTACGGGCAACGCCTTCCTCTTTCAGCAGCTTTTTGGCGATCACGCGAAGCTGGCCGAGGAGTACCGCAAGGCTCACGGCCGGGTCGCGCGCGAGGTGATGACGCGCCAGGTCATTAGCTGCCCGCCGAGCGCGCCGGTGGAAGAGATCGCGCACATCATGGCTGAGAAGCGTATCAAGCGCGTGCCGATCGTCGAAGATGACCGCCTGGTCGGGCTGGTCAGCCGGGCGGACGTGGTCAAGGTCGCCATGCAGCGCCTGCTGGCGCTCGAGTCGAGCGATACGGTTGAAGCGCTCTCAGACGAGGAGATCGCAAAGAAGCTGGTGGAGCTGCTTCGCCAGGAGCCGTGGGCGGAGGTGGAGCGCCTGCAGATCACTGTCCGGGACGGTGTGGTGCTGCTGGAGGGCTCTGCCGAAACCGTTGCCGAGCGGGAAGCGATCGAGCTCGCGGCGCGCCGGATTCCCGGTGTGCTGGATGTTCGGGACAGCCTGAACATCCTGCCATCGCTCCAGCGGCCGAGCTAGCCTGCGCTTTCGCTCAGACGACTCGAGTCAGGCGCCTCCTACTGTCGGATGATGACCTGGACGTTGTTCAGGCCGAGCCAGGCGGGTAGGACGTAGAAGATCACCGCGACGGCGATCGCCAGCAGCACCAGCACCGCGGCCATTGACAGCAGATCCACCTGGCCATCGCTGTCCGTCACGCTCTCGCCAGCAACCGGCGCTGGTCGCGCTGGAGCGGCGGGCTGGGATGGCCGTTCTGAGACTGCTGGCGACGCGGCGCTCTCTCGCGGCTGGGGCGCCTCAGGCTCGATCACACGTGCCTCACGGTGGAACGATAGCGTCTAACGCAGCGTGAGTCGATAGACGGCGTAGCGGTGGCCGCTGCCGGAGGCCGAGGCGACCTCTGGCCCGAGCGGGGTGGCCCTGACGTTGCGCGGCAGGCGCTCGCGCTTCTTGGTCTCCATTAGGATGAGCTGGTGCTCGCGCACGGCGAGCTGGTCGTCTGTGTCGTCGCCCACCTTGGCGAGCTCGTACGGCAAGCGGTTGGCCTCCAGCAGCATCCGGTACGCCTTGAGGTCCGTCCCGCCCGCGGTGAGCTGCTCCTGGGCCAGGCCCTCGTCCACCAGAACGATCTCGTCCAGCTGGCGGTTGGCCAGGATCGTCCGCATGGTAGTGAAGAGCGGCTCGTTGGTCCGGCCGTCGGCCAGGACGTCAGCATAGTAGGCGCGGAGGGCGTAGAGCGGGAAGCCGACCATCAGCACGCTCGCGCCGATCGGCAGCCAGACGTCTAACCGATGCCGCGGACTCCGGGTGGACCCGCTGGAGATCGTGTCGTCGGCCCAGTGCCTGAGGAGTCCGCCGACCCAGAGCAGCGAGGCGGCCAGCCCGGTGAACGCCAGCGGCACGATCGGCACGATGTAGCGCCCGCTGAGGATTGGTCCGTAGCGCGGGTTGAAGTACGGCAGCACCAGGACGATGGAAAGCGTGGCGAGCAGAGGCAGGCTCGAGCCCCGGCGCGCCAGCAAGAGGAGCCCCAGGAGCGCCAGGCCGGTGTAGAGCAAGCGAGCTGGACTGTCTGGGACGTCGATGGTCCCGCTCAGGAGGCGTGAGAGCGACTGGAGCAGCTCCTTCAGGTTGTCCGTGTAGAAGGCCAGGTCGGCGCTCCGCCCGCCGGTGTACCCCTCCTGGAGACTGTGGGCGTGGCGGAAGGACCAGAAGCTGTTCTCCATGTTGAAGACGATCATGTTCGCGTACCCGACGAGGGCCGCGAGCACCGCCAGATACGGCCAGGGAGACCGCAGCAGCGACGGCCGTTTGATGAGCACGAACAGCACGACACCGGGCCCGAGCGCGATCGCCGAGAGATGCGTCTGGAGCGCGAGGCCGAGCAGGAAGCCGGTGGGGACCAGCAGCCACGCGCTGCCCTCGGTCGCACGCCAGAGCAGCCAGAGCGCGCCGGTCGTCACGATCGGGGTGATGGAGTTGGAGCGGGCGGTGTGGCTGTTGATCACAACGTGACCGCCGGCGGTTGCCATGAGCGCTGCCGCGAGCAGGCCGCCCCAGCGGCCGATCAGCGCGCGGGCGTAGCCAAAGGTCAGGACGACCATCGCGGCGCCCAGCAGCATCGCGGTGAGGCGCGGGAGCTCGGCGCTGAAGCCAAAGAGGTGGAACAGTCCCGCGAGCAAGTAGCTCCAGAGAGGACCGTAGTAGGAGTCCACAGCGGTGAGCGGCAAGATGTCGCCCCGCGCGATGGCGAAGCTCCAGAGCACCTCCTGAAGCTCGTCGGTGAAGCGGGGGATCTGCCACAGAAATGGCCAGCGGATCAGCGCGGCCAGGATAAAGAGCGCCAGGACCAGGCAGAGATCGATCACCCGCGCGCTGGCGCAGCGACGCTGCATCGCCTGGGGAGAACCTCGATCGCGGGGATACGGCCCGGCGGGCCGGCCTGGAAGTGTAGCCGATCCGGTCCCGAGGTCGGCCGCTAGCTGCTCGAGCCGCTCGTCTGAAGCCTCGGCATGGGCTCCACGATGCCTTCACGCCGCGCGATTCTGGCGAGTGCCGCCAGGCTCTCCATCGCGCCCTTGACGTCGCCAAGCTCGAAGAGCAGCTCTGCCACCCGCCGTCGGTTCTCGAGGTCCTTCGGCAGGGCGCCTTCGATGGCGCGGCGCGCATCCAGCTCGCCAGCTCGGTCCCCGATGGCCGAGTAACGCTCGGCGGCCGTCTTGAGCGCTCGCTGGGCCGCCGCTGCCTTGCCGTCCAGTGCCAGCAGCACGCCGTGGATGTAAGGGAGGTGCGGGTTGTACGGCGCATCCGCCACGGCCTGCTCGCAGGCACCCAGCGCCCGCTGCCGAGCTGCCCTGTTCGGCTCCAGCAGGTCCATCAGATGGCTGATGACGCGCTCGTCCGGGCGCTCGGTCTTCGCCCGCAGCAGCAGCACGCGGGTGAGAGCGTCAGCGTCGCCGACCGCCAGGTCCTCGGCTCGCAGCAGCGCCGCGCTGGCCTGGTCCTGCTCGTTGAGATGCTCGTAGAGGTCGGCCAGCTCCAGGTACAGCCCTGAGTCGTTGGGCGAGAGCGCCAGGGCGCGATCGATCTCACCCAGGGCGTCCAGGTAGCGTCCATCACGGGCGAGGCGCCGTGCCGCGTCCTGCCAGACCCGGCTGGCAAACGCGCTCTCCCCCGCTGCTTCGAGTCGCCGGCCGCAAGCCTCCAGCAGCACCAGGTCGTCGATGTGCTGCTCAACCAGCTCCTTGCAGAGCTGTGCGACCGCTGCCTCCTCACCCCGACGATCGAGGATGTCGAGCAGCCGGACCGCGTGCGTTTCGGCCAGTTTGACGTCTCCGCGCTGCCGCTCGAGCGCCGCCGCTCGCGCCAGCAGCGGCAGGAACTCAGGCGCCGCGTTCAGGCCGCGCTTGCAGGAAGCCACGGCCTCGTCCAGATCGCCGGCCAGCTCGTGGCGCCGGCTCTCGACGATCGCTTCCAGGCAGGGCATCTGGAGGTCGAACTCGAGCCGGTAGACGTCCGAGACGTAGCGCCGCAGCTCTGGGCCGAGAATCTCCGGGACCGCCGGCTCGGTGCCACGGCGGAAGGCGCCGCGGAACTCCACCAGCAGCGCCATGGCGTCCGGCACCGGATCGTCCGAGTCCGTCGCCCCGATCTCCTGGACCGGCGGCTCCAGCGTCTCACGCACGAGCTTGCGCAGCCGGCTGTAGAAGAACTCGTCTGGCGGTTGTGCGGTGTCTCGGCGTTTGCGGAACATCAGACGACTACCATCACCATGGATTGGGACCAGGGACCAGGAGCGAACCGCTGTCCCTCAGTGCAACGCCGCGGTGCATCGGCGTGGGGACACCAGAACGTCCTATTGACGCGCCGGAATGGCTGGCCAACGCGTCTCAGCTCGCCTGGCGTCGTGCGACGATCTCGAGGGTGTCGAGCAAGTCGCGCTCCTGGTACGGCTTGACCAGGTAGCCCGCTACGCCCAGCTCGTCCCCCCGTCTTCGATGCTTCTCGCCCGCGCGCGAGGTGATCATGACGACCGGCGGCTGGCCGTAGTCCGGCACGTCGCGCAGGATGCCGGCCAGCTCGAAACCATCCATCCGTGGCATTTCGACGTCCAGCAGTACGGCGTCCGGGTGGTAGCCCTGCATGACCTCGAGCGCCTCAACGCCGTCTCGCGCCTGGCGCACCTCCCAGCCCTCCCGCTCGCGGATACGCGCGAGCACCTTGCGGACGGACAGCGAGTCGTCCACGCCGAGCGCTCGACGTGGGCCGTCGCTCGCGGGC
>JADZDV010000595.1 GCA_020850915.1 Chloroflexota bacterium
AGCGCATGGGGGTCGTGCTTTGTCAAGGCGATCGAACGCCTCGACAGGACGGCCTCAATCTGCATTCTGAGGGTGGAAACGCACAGTCGCAGAATCAATGTCAAAGCCAAGAAAGACCGCCGCGGCCCGCCCGAAAAACTCGGCGCAGCCGGTTCGCATGACCACCGGCGAGGCCGTGGTCCAGTCCCTGCTCAGCCACGGGATCGACACGGTCTATGCGCTGCCGGGGGTCCATAACGACCACTTTTTCGACGCGCTCTACAAGGCCGGGAACCGGGTGCGGGTGGTGCATACCCGCCACGAACAGGGCTGCGCCTATATGGCGCTCGGCGCCGCGCTCGCGACCGGCAAGCCGCAGCCCTATTGCGTGGTGCCGGGACCGGGGCTTCTGAACACCGGCGCGGCGCTGCTGACCGCCTACGGCATGAACGCACCGGTCCTGGCGCTGATCGGCCAGATTCCGCAAGGCGCGATCGGCCGCAACCTTGGGCATCTGCACGAAATCCGCGACCAGGCCGGCATCATTGCCCGTCTGGTGGATCATTCCGAGCTGATCCCGCGCGCCGCCGACGCCCCGCGCATGGTCGCCTCGGCAATCCAGGCGATGTTCACCGGCCGTCCCGGACCGGCCGCGCTCGAATGCGCGATGGACATCTGGGGGCGCAGCGAACCGGTAATCCCGATGGCGCCGCTTGCGCCTTTCGTGCCGCCGATCGACGACGACGCGGTCCTCGCCGCGGCAAAGCTCCTCGGCGCCGCCAAGAATCCGCTCATCGTCTGCGGCGGCGGCGCACAGGACGCATCGCCCGAGGTGACGCGGCTTTGCGCCATGCTGCAGGCCCCGGTCGCCGGCTTCCGCCGCGGCCGCGGCGTGCTGGACAGCCGCGATCCGCTCAGCGTCACGCTGCCGATGGCGAACGACCTATGGCGCGAGGCCGATGTCGTGATCAGCGTCGGTTCGCGCATGTTCTTCCAGCTGAACAACTGGGGCGTCGACAAGGATCTGAAGCTGATCCGCATCGACGCCGATCCGACCGAAGCGGACCGCGTCGCAAAAGCCGATGTCTCGCTCGTCGGCGATTGCGCACTCGTCCTGCGTGCCCTGCTGAAGCAACTGCCCAAGCACAACATGAAACGCAAGCCGCGCAGGGCGGAGATGCAAGAGCGGCACGCCGCCTACAAAAAGCGGATCGCAAAGCTCGCCCCGCAGCTTGCGATCCTCGAGGCGATCCGCGCCGAACTGCCCGAGAACGGCATTTTCGTCGACGAGGTGACGCAGATGGGCTTTGC
>JADZDV010000006.1 GCA_020850915.1 Chloroflexota bacterium
TCGATCAGCTCGATGAGCTCCGCGTTGACGACCAGCCCGGTCCCGTCAAGCCGTGACACTTTGATCATCGGCCGCCTCCACGAATCCTTGAGTCTGTCCGACGATTCCGTCCGAGGAGTCCGTCCGACCGCGTGCAGTCTACGGCAGGCAGCGCGACATCCGGGAGGACGAACGGGCGCCCGGGCCGGGGCGAAAAGTCCCGCTGATGGCCACCTGTTGGTACTGCCGCCACGAGGCGATGCCCAACCGCCTGGCGTGCTCAGAGCAAGGGTTGCTCCCGCCGCGCCGTCCTGGCAGCGTCGCGACCCCTCCTCGTCACGAAGGTCGCACAACTGACAAGCGAGTCCTCTCACCGTGA
The DNA here is from genome assembly GCA_020850915.1 of Chloroflexota bacterium. The sequence goes on from JADZDV010000006.1 coordinate 359, forward strand.
CGCGGGGCGACGATAATGGTCCTGGATGGTTCCTCTCGCGGGCGGACCTGGAGGAGCACGCAGTTGGACGTCTTTGTCGCCCGGCAACCGATCTTCAACCGGCGGAAGGTTGTGTTCGGCTACGAGTTGTTGTTTCGGTCCGGCCTGGAGAACGCCTTTCGGCACGACGACCCGGACCTTGCGACCATGGCAGTGATCAACAACAGCTACTTCACGTTGGGCATCACGCGCCTGACGGCTGGACGACAGGCGTTCGTGAACTTCACCCGGGACAGTCTTCTGAAGGGCTATGCCACGATACTCCCGCCCCGGTCGCTGGTCGTAGAGATTCTGGAGGACGTGGAGGCTGATGAGGAGGTGCTCGCGGCCTGCCGCGATCTGAAGACGGCGGGCTACAAGCTGGCGTTGGACGATGTCATCGGTCTGGACCATCCCGTCGAGCTGCTCGAGATGGCCGACTTCGTGAAGGTGGACTTCATGCAGCTCGAGCGCAACGAGCGCCGCTCGCTGGCAAACGATCTGAGGTATACGGGCGCCGGGCTGCTCGCGGAGAAGGTGGAGACGGAAGACGACTTCGAGCATGCTGTCGAAGACGGCTACGCGTACTTCCAGGGGTATTTCTTCAGCAAGCCGGTCATCATCAGCGGCAAAGCGGCCGAAGGGTTCAAGCTCAACTACCTCACGCTGCTCCGGGAGGTCCATCGACCGAGCATGTCGTTCGAGAAGGTGGAGGGGCTCATCGCGCGCGAGGTGTCGCTCTCGTACAAGCTGCTGGTCTACCTCAACTCGGCGCCGTTCGGCCTGCGCAGCAAGATGGACAGCGTGAGGCGCGCTCTGCTGTACCTGGGCGAGAACGGCGTGCGGAAGTGGGTCTCGCTGGTCGCGCTGTCCGACCTGGCCTCGAACAAGCCGCCGGAGCTGGTGACGACGTCTGTGGTGCGGGCCAGGCTGTGCGAGCTGGTGGCCCTGGCCACGCACCTGGCCGAGCGGGAGCACGAGCTGTTCCTGATGGGGCTGTTCTCCCTGGCCGACGCGATCACCGGGCAGAGCATGGAGGAGGTCCTGTCCCAACTGCCGTTGCCGGCCGACGTGAACGACGCGCTGCTGGGTCGATCGAGCGAGACACGGGTCGTCTACGACCTGATGCTCGCCCTGGAGCGCGGCTGCTGGGAAGACGGCGAGCGGTTTGCCCGCCAGCTTGGCCTGGACGAGCCGCGGGTCTCGGAGATGTACCTGAGCGCGATCGAGTGGAGCAGCACGCCGCTGGGGTAGGTCGTCAGTGGTGCTGATGAGATCGGGGTCTTCCCAGGCTGGGGGCATGGAAATCCCCATCGCGAGTCACCAAGAGCTGAGACCAGCGCGTGTGATAATGGGCGTGATAATGGACGTATGAGGCAAACTCGGTGAGCACAGAGCGATCGACCTACGAAGACCGAATCACCCGAGACCCGGCCATCATGGTGGGGAAACCAGTGGTGAGAGGCACACGCATTCCAGTAGAGCGAGTGCTCGCGCATCTCGAGGAGAACGACCGGGCCGACCTCTTCGAAGCGTTCCCGGAGCTGACCGAGGAAGACGTCAGGGCGTGTCTGGCCTACGCCCGCGCCGCCGTTGAGCGGCAGACGCATGATGCCCCACGCGCCAAAGTGTGAGGTTCATCGTCGACGCGAGCTCTGATGCTCGCCTCGCCCTGCACCTGAGAAGCCTCGGGCACGACGTGACACGAATCGGCACGAACTACCCGGGCAACCTGCCGGACACCGAGGTGCTCGCCATTGCTCACCGCGAGGCACGGATCCTGGTGACCGACGATCGTGATTTTGGCGAGCTCATTGTTCGGCTGGGCCAGCCGCACGCAGGTGTGATCTATCTCCGGCTCGGGACGACGAGGTTTGCCGTGCGCCGCGAGCGGATTGACGCGGTGCTCGCGGAGCACGCCGACCAGCTTGAGCGGTTTCTTACCGTGACCGAGCAGCTCGTGCGCGTGCGCTAGAAGACCTTCTTGCGGCGCCACTGCTTCGGGCGGTCGCCGGGGAACTGGAGGCCGCTGGCGTCTACGCCAAGGTTGACCATCATCTTCGCCAGCGAGATGGCGCAGCTATAGCCGTCCAGAACGGGAATCTCCCAGCCCAGCTCGGTCAGGCGCTGCTGGAGGAACGGGCGCAGCCAGAAGGTCGCTGAGCAGCCGAACGTGATGACCTCGGCACCGTCCTCCTCGATCGCCGCGACCGCTTCGGCGACCGCCGCCTCCAGCATCTCGGAGCGCTCGCCACGCACGACCTTCGCTTTTTCGGTCAGGGGATCGCGGTCGTCCGGGTAGGGCGGACGCGGCAGCGGGAAGTTGACGTTGCGGATCGAGGCGCAGCGCTCGGTCATCCGGTGCTGGACGACCAGGTTGTAGTAGTACATGTTGTGCGACTCGGCCAGGTCGATGACGCTGAACTTGTTGCCGAGCATGGTCGCGACGTGCATCTGGGAGAAGGCGCAGGAGGTGACGGGAATGCCGAAGTGGCGGGCGATCTCCCGCGACTCCAGGAAGCCCGGCTCGCCACCGCCGAGCAGAATGATCGCGTTGTACCGCTCGCTCTGGCAGGCCTCGCGCACGATCGGCAAGCGCAGGGCCGCCACCATGGCGAACTCCTCGCGGTTCTCCACCGGCCAATCGCCGTACGGGGCAAGCGGGCCGGGGTGGAGGTCCCAGTCCACGTCCGCGAGCAGTTGCTTGACGTCCTCGTAGTTCATGAGGGCGCTCTCCTTCGGGCCGTGGAAGTCCCGCAGGTACGCCGAGCTTGTCGACAACGAGTACGCCTGCATCAGGAAGAAGCGGTAGCGGTTGCGCTCATCTGCCATGTTCGTGCCTCTCGAGACCGCGGTGTCATGCAGGGTTCAGGCCTCCCTGCAAGACCCGCCCACCCTGGTCCGGAGGCGATCTGGCGGCCGGCGACGGTCCGGCGCGCCGCGGCGCGGGCTGACCGTCCCAGGCAACGGTCCGGCAGACCACGCAGCCGCTACGCGCGAGTATAGGTGCGAACCGGGCGGATTACCATCCCCTCGAGTGCACGGGGTGCGTCCGAACAATGCCGCGGGAGGCTCAGGGAGCCGGTGGGAGCGGCCCCA
>JADZDV010000007.1 GCA_020850915.1 Chloroflexota bacterium
CGTTCCCGCGCGTCCGCCGGAGGCCACGAGGGTGGGTGGTGAGCAACCTACGATTTCCCGCGTGGTTGGCCGCGGGAGGGGTGTGCGCAACAGCGTGATCCTTCGCTGACGCTCTCAGGATGACAGGAGGGGGCGCTCAGGATTACTCCACCTGGGGAGTAGATGGGGAGGCGGAGGATAGAAAAGGAAGGCCCGCCGCGGATGTCCACGGCGGGCCTTCCTGGCTGGTCAGCAGCAGATGGCTGGCTAGTGCTTCTTGCTGCTCTTGGACTTGGGCGATTCGTTGCTCTGGACGGCGCACTTCGAGGCGAAGCTGAAGGCCGACTCGATGTAGGTCTGCTCCTTGTCGGTGAGCGGAACCGGGTAGACGTTGGTGATACCCACCGAGGCGCCTGTACCGGTGTCCTGCTGTTCAGCCCAGACGCCGAGCTTCGCGTCGATCGGGTTCGCACTGTTCTTGGAGCTGTCTCCCTGGAAACCCTGACCGCCCTGGTAGGTCAGAATCTTGACGGTGCCGAAGGGGGTAAGATCGGTGATGAGGTCGGCGACGGTCAACAGGTTGCTGGAGAGCGCGGGGATCGTCGAAATGTTGACCGCCGCGACGTCCATGTGGGTCAGGTGCGACAACTGGCAACCGAGCGGCGCACCGGCGGGATCGAAGACGAAAACGATGGCGTCAACGCCCACGTCGGCCTTGCTCTTCTCGATGTAGTCGCCGTTCACCAGGTAGTAAACGGTGTCCTCCTCGATGCCGGTGCTCCGGAGTTCCCAGGGCCCAACCCAGAGCTTTGCCTGGACGTGATAGCCGCTGGGCTCAGTGTTGCTGTTGTTGTTGTTCTTGGCCAGCAAGGGATCGCTGGTTGCAAGTAAGCTACCGAACCCGACGGCGGCCGCCAGCCCGAGGCAGAGCGCCGCGGGGAGTTTGGAGATCAGACCTCGCATCATTCGTCCTCGTCCGCTGCTGTTCTCTGGCTCCATCCCTACTGCCCCATCTTCAGGCTCGGTCCCTTGGACCGGCTGCCCTTCTTGGCGGGCTTGGAAGTCAGGTCGTTCTGCGCGCAGTCAGTCTGCAGCGGGCCGCTGTCCGGGTCGAAGTCGAGCCGGAGGTTGTCCCGCATCTTGCCGGTCAGGGTGAGCGGGACCATCTGCGCGAAGCCCTGGGTCGCCGCGGAGGCGTCGCCATCGGTCGGTCGGAGGTAGGCGATGATGCCCTTCCGTTCGTTGTCGCCCTTCTTTGGCCCGGTGATGAAGGTGTCGTCCTGCCTCAGCGCGACCAGCGCGATGGCGCCGAACTCGCCAGCGTCAGGGATGACCGAGACGACGGAGGTGGCGTTGCGGAGCAGGTGCACAATGCCACAGTCCTGCGGCTGCTGCTCTCGGTTGTAGACGAAGATCATGACGTCCATGTCGTAGTCACGGGCCAGCGGATTCTGGATGTAGAGCTGGTACTCCGTGTTGCCGCCGAAGTTCTCGGCGAAGCCGACCATGTACTCGGCGTTGACCTGCCCGTTCTGAGCGTTCGAGGTAGATGAGGACGACTTGGAAGCCGCCTCGGCCGCCGGCGCCGCCGGTACCAGCCCTCCGATCGTGGAGACCGCGAAGGAGAGGGCGAGTAGCGAGGCCAGGCGCGAAGGGCGTGCCATAACAGCCATGCAGTTCCTCCCAGGTTCGAGCAATCCGGGCAGCGGCAGGATCGCCCGCGAGATGGTCGTGAGCCAGGCGCTGGGGCTGATTATCTTGGGGAACGGCCACACTGTCAAGTACCGGCTTCGTGGTCGGCACAATCGGGTCAGGCCTGTGACCCGTGCCAGCAGGAAGCCGCTCGAGCGGTGCAACTGTCGAGCCAGGAACCAGCAGCCACAGTCTAGCAGCTAGCGGGGCCGGTGCGACAGGCGCTCGGCTAGAATGGGACGGATGTCATCGCACAGATCGTCTGAACGGCCCGGCTCCCAGACATCGAAGACGAACCGTTCGTCGGCCGAGATGGCGGCGCTCGCCGCCGAGCTGCGCCACGAACTGGGGAGCGAAGCGGTCAAGGACCGGTTGGAAGAGCGCCTGGTCTACGAGTACGACTACGGTCTCGACCGCGGCACGCCGGACCTGGTGGCCATGCCGCGGACCGCCGCCCAGGCGGCAGCAGCCGTCGCTATCGCCGCTCGCCACGGCGTACCGGTGCTGGCGCGTGGGGCGGGAACGGGCATCGCCGGTGGGGCGGTGGCGGTGCAGGGTGGGCTGAGCCTCAGCCTGGCGCGTCTCAAGAGGATCGGTCCAGCGGCATACGAGGATCGCGCGATCGTCGTGGAGCCCGGCGTGGTGAACCTCGACGTGACGCGGGCGGTCCAGGCGGACGGGTGGTTCTTCGCGCCGGACCCGTCGAGCCAGCGAGCGAGCACGATCGGCGGGAACATCGGGAACAACGCCGGCGGGCCGCACTGCCTGGCGTACGGGGTGATGGTCAACCACGTGCTGGGTCTGAAACTGGTGCAAGCCGGTGGCGAGACACTGGAGCTGGGCGGGCTGGCGCCGGACAGCCCCGGGTACGACCTGACCGGCTTCGTGGTGGGGGCCGAAGGGACGGTAGGCGTGGTGACGGAGGCGTTGCTGCGGCTGGTGCGCGAGCCCGAGGCGGTGCGGACGTTCCTGGTCATCTTCGACAGCGTGGAACAGGCGAGCGGCTCTGTCTCGGCGATCATCGCGGCGGGCATTCTGCCCGCGGCGATGGAGCTGATGGACCGACTGGCGCTGCAGGCGATCGAGGCAGCGTTCCGCGCCGGCTATCCGCCGGAGGCGGGGGCGGTGCTTCTGGTAGAGATTGACGGGTTGCGAGAGTCGCTCGAACCGCAGACGGAGGCCGTCGAGCGGATCTGCCGCGAGAGGGGGGCGCTCCGCTTGCAGGTCGCGTCTACGGCAGACGAGCGGGCCCGATTGTGGGCGGCGCGGAAGGGAGCGGCGAGCGCGATGGGGCGCATCGCGCCAAACTACTACCTGCATGACGCCGTCGTAGCGCGGACGAAGCTGCCAGCCGTGCTGGCGAGGATCGAAGAGATTGGCCGGCGCTATGAGCTGCCGGTGGCCAACCTGTTTCACGCGGGCGACGGCAACCTGCACCCGATGATCCTGTTTGACGTCCGGCAGCCGGGCGTGATGGAGAGGGTGATGGCGGCGGGCCACGAGATGCTCAAGCTGTGCGTGGACGAGGGCGGGACGCTGAGCGGCGAACACGGGATCGGGATCGAGAAGAACAGGTTCATGTCGTGGATCTTCAGCGCTGAGGACCTGGACGTCATGGCGCGGGCCCGGGCCGCCTTCGATGCCGATGGGATCTTCAATCCCGGCAAGGTGCTGCCGAGCGGCAGTTGGTGCGCCGACGTGTCAACGGCGCGCGGGATGCCGCGTCATCCGGATCTGTGGGTGTGAGCGAAGGCCTGCCCGGTGGGGCGATGGAGCGAGGTGGGAAGGCGGCGCGGGAGGTAGAGGCGCCGTCGCTCGACGACATTGCGCGCTGCGTACATTGCGGGCTGTGTCTGGAGTCGTGTCCGACGTACCTGGTGACGGGCGTGGAGCTGCACTCACCGCGCGGCAGGCTGCACCTGATCGGCGCGCTCCAGGAGGGGAGGATCGAGCTGAGCGAGACGTACCGCTCGTCGATCGATCTGTGTCTTCTTTGCCGCGCGTGCGAGGCGGTCTGTCCGTCAGGCGTGCCGTTTGGCTCGATCATGGAGATGGCGCGGGCGCAGGCGGTCAAGCGGTCAACGGACTGCCGGTCGACACGTTTGCTCCGACGGCTCGTCTTCGACGTGCTGCTGCCGAATCCGCGCGCGCTGAGGAGCGTGGCAGCCTTGCTGCGTACCTACCAGCGGACGCCGCTCGCATGGCTGGCGAGGCGGAGTGGGCTGCTGGCGAGACTGTCACCGCCGCTCGCGAGCGCGGAGGCGCAGCTTCCGCGGCTGTCGGAGCGATTCTTCGAACCAGAGATGGTCGTCTTCCCGGCGATCGGCGAGCGACGGCTGCGGGTTGGGTTCTTCAGTGGCTGCGTGATGCCGTACCTGTACGCGGGCGTGCACGAGGCCACGCTGCGGGTGCTGCGCCGGAACGGATGCGAGGTGGTTGTGCCCCGAGACCAGCGGTGCTGCGGGGCGCTGCACCTGCACAGCGGGGAGCGAGAACGGGCGCGAGAGCTGGCGCGTGCGAACGCGCATGCGTTCCTGGGCGCGGGCGTGGACGCGGTCGTGGTGAACGCGGCGGGCTGCGGCTCGACGCTGAAGGAGTATGGCGAGCTGGGGGGGGACGATCCGGAGCTGGGGCGACGGTTCAGCGCGCTGGTGAAGGACGTGAACGAGCTGCTCGCGGGA
>JADZDV010000008.1 GCA_020850915.1 Chloroflexota bacterium
CTCGACCGACCTCGCCGCGCGTCCAACCGCGCCGATTGAGCCGCTCATAGGCAGCCGCGACGGTCGCGCCGCTCATCCCCAGCTCGCGCGCAAGCTCCCGCACCGTCGGCAAGCGTGCGCCTGGGCGCAGGCGGCCGTCCGCGATCGCGCGCTCGAAAGCGACAGCGATCACCTCGTAGCGGGGATGGCCCTGCGCGTCCCGGAGGACACTCGTCCAGTCGATCGCGCGTTCGTGTTGCATGCACACTCCAGACGGCGGTGCCGGCCGCCGCCGAGCTCATCGTAGCAGCCGCACGTTCGGCGTACAAGATCGAACAATGCCGATCATGGGGTTGACATCCCGATCCCGCCTCGGTAGAATGGCGCCACCCGGTGCACCCCAGCGCGTCGCGACGAGTATGTTCTAGAACAAGTCGAGTCGCAAGCCTGGCCGCGGCGAGCCGTAGAGAGCCGGGCGGAGTCGGTTGCGCAGACCGCTGTGCAACTCCGGCCGACAGCCGCACAGAGGAGGAGGCCCAGTGTCCGACGAACGATCGAGTGGCACGACATCACGCCGCGGGTTCCTTCGGAACGTCGTCGGCGTTGGCGCGGGCCTGGCAGGCGGGTACCTGCTCGCCGCCTGCGCGCCCCAACCAGCGGCTTCTCCCACGGCGGCGCCGAAAGCCGCCGCGCCTGCTCCGGCCCAGGCTCCAGCGGCCGTCGCGCCGAAAGAGCTAGTCGTCTCGACCTGGGGCGCTTCGGCCGCCGAGCGGGTGGTTCGGGAAGCGATCATGCCGAAATTCGAAAAGGCCAATAACGCGAAGGTTGTGCTCGACCTCGGCAACCAGGCGCCGCGCTTCGCCAAGCTCCAGGCCCAGAAGGGGAGTGGCAGCATCGACATCTTCATGTCGGCGGACGAGCTGCTCTATACCGGGCTCAAACAAGACCTGTTCGAGCCGGTGGACGACAACCGGATCCCCAACCTGAAGAACCTCCAGGAGTGGGCGCGGCCAGTCCCTGGCCAGGGGCCCGCATACACCGCCTGGACTATGGGCATTGGCTACAACAGCAAGCTCGTGAAAGACCCCCCGAAGAAGTGGGCCGACCTCTGGCGGCCGGAATTCGCCGGGAAGCTGGCGATGCCGGGGCCGGGCTACTCGCTGTTCCCCAGCTTGCTCCTGCGCGCAGCCGAGTTGAACGGTGGCGGCAAGGACAACCAGGACCCGGGGTTTGCGAAGCTGGCGGAGCTGAAGCCAGCGAAGGCGTTCTCGATCTTCACGGAGTGGGTACCGCTCTTCCAGTCGGAAGAGATTGTCGTGGTGCCGGACCTGGATTCGTACATCTTCCCGCTCCAGGACCAGGGGATGCCGATCCAGTACGTCTTCCCGGAGGACGGGTTGTTCGGCAGCATCAGCATTGTCAGCATCGTCAAGGGGACCAAGAACCGTGAGCTGGCGCACGAGTTCATCAACGTGAGCCTGGAGCCCGATGTCCAGGCCTTCCAGGCCACAACGTACACCGGCCCAGCGATCAAGAACGTGACGGTGGACGCGAACCTGGCCAAGAAGCTCGGGAGCTATGGCGACCTGGCCAAGCAGCTCCGCATCCAGGACGGCAAGTGGGCGTCGGAGAACCGGAACGCCCTGGTTGAGAAGTTCAACACGCTGGTCAGTCCGAAGTGGGCCAAGTAGCGACGATCGACTGCGTGGTGGCGGGAAGACGGCAGACAGCACCTGGCCGTGGCCAGTCGCCAGGCTGGCCACGGCAGCGCGGCAGGTGCCCGGCAGCTCGATGAGGGAGACGATCGGCTCGATGAAGTGGCCCACGTTTTCGCCGAAGTCCGTCTCGTCGAGCGGCCCGGCGCCTGGCGGGCGCGTGACGGTCAGCCTGCACGGCATCAGCAAGCGGTTCAGCGACACCCTGGCGGTCGATGACGTGTCGCTCACCGTCTGTGAGGGTGAGTTCCTCTCGCTGCTCGGACCGAGCGGGTGTGGCAAGACCACGACCCTGCGCGTGGTGGCTGGTTTCGAGCAACCCGATCAGGGACGCGTGCTGTTTGGCGGCGACGACGTGACGGAGATCCCGCCCTATCGGCGGGGCATTGGAATGGTCTTTCAGAGCTATGCCCTGTTCCCCCACATGACCGTCGCCGAGAACATCGCGTACGGCTTGCGGCGTCGGCGCGTGTCCAGGGAGGAGATCTCCGCCCGGACCGCCGACATCCTGAACCTGGTGCATCTGCCCGGCCTCGAGCAGCGGTATCCGCGCCAGTTGTCTGGCGGCCAGCAACAGAGGGTCGCGATTGCGCGGGCGCTCGTGATCCGCCCGCGCGTCCTGCTCTTGGACGAGCCGCTCTCGAACCTGGACGCAAAGCTGCGCGAGGGGATGCGGATCGAGCTCCGGCAGATTCAGCGAGAGGTGGGCATCACGGCCATCTACGTGACGCACGACCAGGAGGAGGCGCTCGCACTGTCGGATCGGATCGCCGTGATGGACCACGGTCGGATCGCCCAGGTTGGCACGCCCTACCAGATCTACCAGGCGCCGGAAGACCCGTTCGTTGCGCAGTTCATCGGTCGGTCCAATATTCTGCGCGGGGTCGTCGAGCGGGTGGACGGCTCCGAGGTCGTGCTCCGGTCGGCCGGTGGTCTCGTCGTGACCGGCCGGACCTCCGGTCACCTCGGGGTTGGCGACGAGGCGATCGCGGTCGTTCGCCACGAGCAGGCCAAGCTCACCGACCCGGCGACGGCCGTTCCCAACCTGTTCGAGGGCCGCGTGCAGTTCGTGACGTACTACGGCTCGAGCGTCCTGGTGCTGTGCGCGGTGGGGGAGGAACA
>JADZDV010000009.1 GCA_020850915.1 Chloroflexota bacterium
CGCTGCCCTCGGCGATCCAGGACGCCGCCTCCACACAGTTGGAAGTCTGGTACTGGCTGCCGTCGGTGCCACTGTTGTTCTCGATCGCCTGGTGGTGTGAGCGACTGCCACGGAGATCGCTCGTGGATGCGAGGCTCTAGCAATCCACGGTCCCGCCGGGGAGGAACCGCTGCATTTCCGGTAAACTTGTCGTACAATGGTCGGGGAGTGATCGTTCGGGAGGGGAGCGATTCAGTGACCCACACGCCATGACGCTCAATGCGAGCCAGCTTGGCCCCTACCGTATCGAGACGGAGCTTGGGCATGGTGGCATGGCCACCGTCTATCGCGCCGTTCACGTCCCGCTACGTCGCTTCGTGGCGCTCAAGGTGCTCGACTCCCTCCTGAGTCGGAACGTGGAGTTCCAGCAGCGTTTCGAGCAGGAAGCAACCGTCGCCGCGCGGCTAGAGCACCCGAACATCATCTCGATCTACGATCTGGGCGTGGCGGACGGCTATCAGTACATCGCCATGCGCCTGATCGACGGGCCGACCCTCGAGCAGGTCATCCGCGACGAGGGGCCGCTGCCGGCCTCGCGAGCGCTCGCGATCGTCGCCCAGGTTGCCGACGCGCTCGCCTACGCGCACGACCAGGGCGTCTACCATCGTGACGTCAAGCCCTCCAACATCATCCTCCAGCGAAACGACCATCCGGTCTTGACGGACTTCGGGATCGCCCGAGCCGTCGAGGGGTTGCGCCTGACGATGTCGCAGAGCGTCGTCGGCACGCCACGCTACATGTCACCGGAGCAGGCCACAGCCCAACCGGTCGACCATCGCTCAGACATCTACTCGCTCGGCGTCGTGCTGTACGAGATGCTCAGCGGTCAGCCGCCATTCAATGCGGGCAGCACGCCGTCGCTGCTGTACATGCACGTCCACGAGTTGCCACCGCCGTTGAGCCGTTCCCGACCGGACCTGTCGGCGGGTGTGCGAGAGCTCGTGGATCGCAGCCTCGCCAAGTCGCCGGACGATCGCTTCCAGAGCGCCAGCCAGGTGGTGGCAAGCTGCCGGGCGCTGCTGGCCATCTCCGATCTCGACAACTCCAGTCGCACGGTGATGCTGCCGGCCCAGCCGCGGCCTCCCTCTGAGACGCCGCGACCGTACACGCCACCTTCCGCCGCGCCGTATTCGGCAAATCCGAGCGGATTCGTGCCACCGGCTGAGCCGCGGACGCACACACCTGCGCCGGCGGCACAGCCACAGACACCGGCCGCTTACAACCGCCCGCCGGCCCCGGAGACGGTCGCCAGCATGCCCGGAGCGGCGGCGCCCCCCGCTGTCGCGACGCCGCCACCAGGCGGTGTGGCGGCGTCGCCTCCGAAGCCGCGACCCAGGCTGTCAAGGCTGGGCCTGGCTGGTATCGGGGCGGGTGTTGTCCTGCTGGCGGCCCTTGCGTTCTTCGCGGTCGATCGTTTGCCCGGCCGCTCCTCGCCGGTGGTGGCCGCGCCCACGCCGCGCGAGACGGCGCTTCCCACCGCGACCGCCATGGCCGCTGGCGGCCCGATCGTCGCCGCCGCGCAGCCGACACAGCCGGCCGCACTGCCGGTCGCGGCGTCGCCCGCGACGGTGGGGTCTTCTGGATCCGCGGCCGTGCAGCAGCGGCTCGCCGATGTCAACGCCGCGCTGGGGCGCAAGGACTGGGCGGCGGCGCTGGACCAGGTCACAATTGGACTCCAGGCGGCGCCGCGCGACCCGGCGCTCCTGAAGGCGGCCGTCCAGGCTCACATCGGCTATGGCGAGCAGCTCTGGTCGCAGGGCAAGCTGGACGAGGCCATGGTGCACTACCTGGTCGTTCGAGAGCAGCCGCTGCGACCGGCAGCCAGCCCGACCGAGCTGCGCGAGGCCGAGCTGGCGGCTCCGTACCTCTGGGCGGAGCTGACGTGGAAGCTGGACCAGGTCATCGCGCTAGCCGAGTACGAGAAGGCCTATCGGCTCGACCCGAGCTTCCGCGACGTCAAGGACAAGGTCTACTCCGCCTACATCACCCTGGCCGGCCAGCAGGCCCAGCAGGGCAACCGCGACACGGCGCTCGGTTATCTCACGAAGGCGCGTGGCGTCGATCCGAGCCGACCGGAGGCAGATGCGATGATGCGAACACTGACCCCGGGGCCGAGTCGGTAAGGGATGGACCGCCATGGTTGAGCAACCAATCGTTCGTGTCGGCGTGCTGGCGCTGCTGCTCGCCCTCTCTCTCTGGCTCGCGGTCGGCTTACCGTCAGCGGTTGCCCAGACGGCCCCGCCGCCGATCTCCTCCACTCTCGTCGCCACCCAGGAGATGTCGGCCGTGCCGGACGGCCGGCGCTGGGTGATCCGCGGCGAGCATCCACTCAACACCCAGCACGCGCACGCGGGCGGCTTCGTCTACGTGATGAAGGGCTCGATGACGCTGCAGATGGAGGGCGGCTCGTACACGCTCCAGGAAAGCCAGGGCATGTGGGTGCCGGAAGGCATACCCCACACCCACCAGGCCGCCGGCGACACGCTGCTCTGGACGTTCACCCTGGAGTCCGCTGGCGAGCTGGCCGCGACGCCGGCCGTTTTTTCGTCCAAAGAGCTGACCGGCTACTCCGCCGGGCCTCACCTCGCACGGTTGGTGGCTGACCAGTACCAGGCCGGCGCGACGACGCCGCCCCATCGCCATTACGGTCCCGAGGCGGTGTTCGTCCGGGAAGGGGAGTACCAGCTCAACTATGGCGGCGCGCCGCGGTCGTACCCGGCGAACAACGGTTACACCGTCGAGCCGCTGGTGCCCCACCAGCTCAAGAACGCGGCCCAGACGATCTCGAAGCTGTTCAACCTGTCGCTCGTGCCGCGTGGGCGCCAGGCGGGCGAGACGCTCCAGCCTGACGCGCTCCGTTAGACCGAGACGGGATCAGTTGGGCGGCTGTGTCAGGAGAGGTGGCATCGGCAGCGCAGGACCCCCGAAGGCGGCCGCCTGACCGGGGGCGAGACTGGCCTGCATCGCTCTCTGAAGCTGGTCGGCCGCGACCCAGCGACCGGCGCCGGTCTCCGGTGTCTGCTGGAGCGAGTCGTTGTAGTAGAAGCCGTCGGCGTTGAGGCCGGTCAGCAGAATGTAGTGGCCCCAGCGCAGGCCGACGCCCTCGTAACCGGGCAGCAGGTACAGTCGCACCAGCACGATCACTGGCCGCCCCAGGCGAAGCTGAGCGCGCAGGTCGTCGTTGGACCAGTTGTGGAAGGCGCCGCTCCGGTCGTAGAGACTGAACCCATGAACGCCGAAGTCCTCCGCCGCGCTCAGGAGATGCTGGAGTGCCGTGCCAGTGCGCATGCCCCAGGTGCCCTGGTAGGTGTGGCTGCGATAGCGCAGGTCGTCGGTTGCCTGGCCGCTCATGCTGAACCCGTCGAGCACCATGCCCAGCGCGGCCGGCCCGCAATTCGAGATCTGCCAGGGCCCGCCGTCCTTCTGAGTTCGGAAGGGGAACAGCATCCGGAACGCCGGAGCCTGGATCTCCAGAGCTTCCGCCGGTCGGAATCGATTGCGCTCGCCAGTCCAGGATCCGCTCGCCGACGCGGTTGTCGGTAGGAGCTGGAGGCTCAGGGCAAGCAGGACCGCAAGCAGCCGGCACATCAGCTCCCCCATGGTGCGATGGCGAGTATAGCGCCGTTCGCAACGGGGGAGTATGGTGCGATGAGTTTCCCGGGACGGCTTACGTTACGTCAGCGTGACATCACTCGCGCGAAACTCTCCCGCCGCGTGTGTATCAGCATATGGATGTGCCGCGCGGTCTGCTAGACCAGCTTCTGGAAGGAGGTACGTGCGGCTGCCTTGCCGTTGGATCGATCGTCGTCCCTCTCTGAGCACCGGCTGTCGGCTGGCCGTGGCACAGGCTCTGCGCGAGCCAGCGCGCAGCGCTGTTGCCAGAAGGGTAGGCCAGGTGTAGCGCGATCCCTGGACCGGTGCGCAGTGTGGGGCGCCGGTCGTGGATCCCGCGACATGGGTCAACCATAGAGGCCAGACGGTCTGCTGTCTGGCCTGCACCGCGGCAATGACGCCCGGTGCTGGTCAGGCGTGAGGGGGCCAGTCGACCGGTTCGGCGCAGGCTGGCGACGCGCAAGGCGCTCTATCAGGCCCCTGGTTGCCGGAGAGCAGCTCGCTGCCGAACTGGGTCCAGAAGAAAGGCAGGGCCGCGACCATGATGACCATCGTGACACACGTCGTGCTGAAGCCTGGCACTGAGCCGGAGTGGGATGTCGCCATGCGCGCGCGGTTCGACGCCGCGAAGGGCCGTGACGGCTGGGTCTCCGGCCAGATTCTGATGCCGCTGAATGCCCTGAACAAGCGCGTCATCGTCGGAACGTGGAGAACTCGCGCCGACTGGGAGGCCTGGCACGGCGACGAGGCATTCGCCGAGACGAGAGAGCGGCTCAAGGGCCTGGAGACGGAGACGAGCGAGCAGTGGTGGCACGAAGTGCTGCTCGACGCGCGGGCGGAGTGAGCTCCGGCTCGCCGGGGCTTGATCAGGCCCCTATACTGCGTGTACCGCCGCGGGAGGTCGGCTGCTAGCGTGAGCGATGAGCACGCCCCGCGAACTCGGCCGAGCCCGCGCGGGAGTGCCACCTGTCGAGCGGAGCGCGCGCGGAGATGCCTGACGACGACGAACCCAGTCTGACGATTGACAGCATCAGCGCCGTGACGCTGGCCACCCACGACATGGCGCGCGCCTTTCGCTTCTACTACGCGCTCGGGTTCCCGGTGAACTACGGCTGGGAGCAAGCGGAGTTCTCGAGCTTCCGCGTTGGAAGGGGCTATCTCAACCTGATTCTCCAGCCAGCCGATCGCCGCTGGTCCTGGTGGGGACGGGTGATCTTCTACGTCTCCGACGTGGACGCCCTGTACAGACGGGCGCTCGGGGCCGGCCTGGCGCCGGCTGCTCCACCTCGTGACGCCGAGTGGGGCGAGCGGTACTTCCACCTCACCGACCCGGACGGGCATGAGCTCAGCTTCGCGCGACCGCTCCGTTAGCGCCTGGCCTCCCCATCCGTCTCCCAGGAGACGTCGATGGGCGGTGGCGTGGTGAGTGTCTGCATCACCACGCAGTACTGCTCCGTCTTCTCGCGCAGGGCCGCCAACTGCTCCGGGCTTGCATCGGGCGCGTCAATGGTGAAGCGGGTCCGAATGGACTCGAAGCCGACTGGCACGTCCTTCGCGATGCCGAGCGTGCCACGCAGGTCGAGGTCACCTTCTACGCTCACCTCGATCCGCTCCGTCGGCACGCCCATCGCCGCGGCTACCATCTGGCAGGTGATCTGGGCGCAGGCGGCCAGAGCCCCGAGCAGCAGGTCGCCGGAGCAGGCGCCCGTCCCCGCGCCGCCAACGCCGCGGTGCGCCTGCGCCTCGTACACCGCGCGACCCAGGTCGATCGAGCAGGCGATCGGCGCGCCGCCGCTGTCGCCATGGGCGGCAAGCGTGATCCGGGAGCTGCCGGGATCGGCTCGGTAGCGATCCTTCAGCGGCCTCTGCACCTGTCGAAGATCCAACGTACGCTCCTCTGGGCCTGGGGCGCGGGCCGTCGCAGGTTATGGGTGCCTGCCCGAGATTCTCTTGCTTCTGTCTTGCGAGACGCAAGAAACGACCGTCCGTCGCCGTGCGCTGGGGACAGGTCCGGTAGAATCCTCTGCTGCCCCCGATGTTCTGGGTCTGGTAAGGGGATCTCTGTGCGCTGCGCGAGCTGTGGGACCGACAATCCGTTCGGCGCGAAGTTCTGCCACCAGTGTGGGGACCGGCTGGGGCAGGTCTGCCCGTCCTGCAGCTTCTCGAACCTGCTCGAAGCTCGCTTCTGCAACGACTGCGGCACGCGCATCGCGGTCGACCAGCCGGTTGTGGCGATCGCGACCGCTTCCAGCTCGCCGGCGGAGCTGAGCCGGCTTGACGAGGAGGAGCGTCGACCGGTCAGCCTGTTGTTCGCGGACCTGGTTGGCTTCACCGCGCTCGCCGAGCGGCTCGATCCAGAAGACGCCCGCGAAGTCACGAACATAGCGCTGGGTCGTCTGGCGCGTGAAGTGACCGTGTATGGCGGCACAGTGGACAAGTTCATCGGTGATGCCCTGCTCGCGCTGTTCGGCGCGCCGATTGCCCACGAGGACGATGCCGAGCGCGCCATCAGCGCCGCCCTTGCGATGCTGCGAGCGGTCGAGGAGCTGAACGAGACCCACGCCACGATCGGAGCCGGCAAGCTGGCCATCCGGCTTGGCGTCAATACTGGCCTGGTGGTGGTCGGCGCGCGCGAGATGGGTGGGCGCCAGGAGTACACCGCCATCGGGGATGCCGTCAACGTCGCGGCGCGCCTCCAGGCAGCCGCTGAGCCGAGCACGATCCTCGTCGGCGAAGCGAGCTACCGCGCCACGAGCAATCGCTTCGCCTTCGAAGCGCTGCCGCCGCTCCAGCTTCGCGGGCGGGCGGATCCCGTGGCCGCGTTCAAGGTTCTCGGCCGGGCTGAATCGAGGCTGGAGCCGCGGCCAGCGGCATCCGAAGCGCATCCTTCGCCCATGATCGGCCGCTCCGCGGAGCTGGGCTCCCTGCGCTACTGTCTCGACGAGCTATCCCGCGGGCGGGGACAGATCGCCTTCGTGCTCGGCGAGGCGGGACTTGGCAAGACCCGGCTGGTTGGAGAGCTCCGGCGCCAGACGGAGCCAGGCGCCTCGTGGGCGCAGGCTCGGGCCCTCTCGTACGGCCAGAACCTCACCTACGGCATGTTCAACGGGACCATCCGGGGGATGTTCCCCGCGGACTCGCTCGGTGCGGAGGGCGCTTCCGAGCGCTTGACGGCGTACCTTCGCGATCTTCACGCCGAGGTGGCCTATCCGTTCCTGGCGTATCAGCTCGGGCTACCGGTCGAGCCCGCCGTCCAGACCGAGCTGGAGGGGTTGAGCCCGCGGGAGCTCCACGCGCGGCTGCTGACGTCGATGCGGGTGTGGCTCTCGGCCGTGGCTCTGCGTTCGCCGCTGGTGGTCGAGCTAGACGACGTCCACTGGGCAGACCCATCCTCTCTGGAGCTGCTAGACGGCTGGCTGGACCTCGCGGACCAGATCCCCATCTTTTTCTGTTTCGTCATGCGGCCCGAGCGCGCCAGCCGCGCCTGGCAGATCAAGGAGCGGGCGGCGCGCAGCTTTCCGCACCGCTATACCGAGATCAACCTCTCGCCGCTGGACGAACTGGAGAGCCTCGAGATGATCGGCTCGCTCCTGGGCGGCGCCGAGCTCCGGCCAGGGCTCCAAGCGCAGGTTCTGGTCAAGACAGAGGGCAACCCGTTCTTCATCGAAGAGGTTGTTCGCGGGCTCGCGGAGCGGGGCGCGCTGGGCGACATGGCGGGGCCGAACTCGTGGGGAGACACGAGCTCGATCGCGCTGCCTGACAGTCTGCAATCCGCCATCGTCGCGCGGATTGACCGGCTGCACGAGTCGGTGCGTCGGGTGCTCCAGACGGCCGCGGTGATCGGCCGCTCGTTCCAGTACTCCATCCTGGAGACCGTGCTGGCGGGACATGCCGGACTGGACGATGATCTCCGCGAGGCAGAGCGCGCCGACCTGATTCGGGAGGTCGCCGTCTATCCGGTCCGCGAGTACAGCTTCAAGCACCTGTTGGTCCAGGAGGCCGCCTACAACACCCTGCTGGTGCGGCGGCGTCGCGAACTGCACCAGGTTGTCGCCCAGGCCATCGAAAGCCTCTACCCCGAGCGGCTGGAGGAGTTCTACGACGTCCTGACACACCACTGGTCCGAGGCCGAACGGTGGGAGCAGGCGTTGCTCTACGCTGAGCGCGAGGGCGATCGAGCGGCCGCGAGCCACGCCAACCAGGAGGCGCTCGAGCACTACAGCCTCGCTCTGCGCGCGGCGGGCGCGCGGGAGGGGCCGGCCGATCCCGCCTGGCTCGCGGCGCTGCACGAGAAGCGTGGGGACGTCCAGGCAGTGCTGGCCGAAAGCGACGGCGCGGTGCGAAGCTTCCAGGAGTCGCTGGCGCTCTGGGCCGCGGCCGGGGTGGCGGACCGGGAGACGCGCGGCCGGCTCGGACTGAAGCTGGCGCGCGTGGCCATGGCACGCCAGGATTCGTCATCCCTGAGCGCATACCTGAGCTCTGTTCTTGACTCGCTGGCGCCTGAGGATCCCCTGCTGGCCTCTGCCTGGTCGTTGAAGGCGTGGGAGCAGGTGTGGTGGACGGACTACGGGGGCGCGGCGGAGTCCGCCGATCGGGCGATGAGCCTGGCGAGGGCCGCGGGCGCCGCGGAGCAGGTGGACGAGGCGTACGCCGCGTTGACTCATCCCTCCGTCGCCGCCCTCCCCGGCCGAGACTTCCGGCGGCTCTGTCACGACTGGCTGACGGAGGCCGAGGGGCGGGGCGACCAATTGGCGGTCTTCAACGCCCTGACAGCCAGTGTGCTCAATCAAGTCTGGGTCAGTGGTACCTTCGACGCCGCGGCGCTGGGGAGAGCGCGTCGGGCGTTGGCGCTGACCCAGGACCTCGGCTCGCCGCCGGCTGAGAGTCGCGCGCGGGTCATCCTCGGCTCCGGGCTGTATCTCGCCGGAGACTGGACCGAGGCCTACAGTCAGATGCTGGTCGTCACCGACGATCGCCGCTCGACCGGCCGTACCGAGGAGTGGCGGACGTTCTGGCTGGGTCGGCTTCTCACGATGGTCGGCGACTTCGATCAGGCCGTTGAGATGCTGCAGCGGGGACTTGAGATGCCGGGCTTTCCGCACTCCCG
>JADZDV010000010.1 GCA_020850915.1 Chloroflexota bacterium
AGGAGGCGCCGTCAACCGGTAGGGGCGGTCCCCCGTGGCCGCCCTTGGTCCTTCGACACACGTGGCCACGAGGCAAGGGGCGATCTGGCGATCGCCAGGGCAGGCACGGGGACCTGCCCCTACCCCTTCGAGGGGCCGTCTCGAAACCTCGCGGTCGGCTTCAACAGAAGTCGGTCGCACCGCAACGCCGCGGGTGCGCCCCCACCGGTGACTGGGGCAGCCGCTGCCCGATTCAACACGAGTCGGGCGCACCCTGACGCCGCGGTCCGGGCGCCGTGCTACCATCGCCTTACCCGATCGGTGATCTTCACGTAAAGGCGCCCCGGTGGCAGCACTCGACCTCGCCTCATACATTCGTGACGTGCCGGACTTCCCCAGAGCCGGCATCCTCTTCAAAGACATCACAACCCTCTTGAAGGACGGCCCCGCGTTTCGCGCCGCGATCGACGGCCTGGTCGAGCGCTGCAAGCCGCTCGGGGCCGAGGTCGTGGTTGGCATGGAGTCTCGCGGCTTCATCCTCGGAACGCCCATCGCCTACCTGCTTGGCGTCGGGTTCATCCCGGTCCGGAAGCTCGGCAAGCTGCCAGCCTCCGCGATCAGCGTCGAGTACGACCTGGAGTACGGCACCAACGTCCTGGAGATCCACCGCGACGCCATCCAGCAGGGTCAGCGGGTGCTCATCGTAGACGACCTGCTCGCCACGGGCGGCACTGTCGAGGGCACCATCGACCTCGTCGAGCAGCTTGGCGGCGAGATCGTCGGAGCCGCCTTTCTCGTGGAGCTGACCTTCCTGAACGGGCGCGAGCGCCTGGCCGATCACCACAACGTCATCTCGCTCATCAGGTATTGAGCCGTGCCGCCGGCGCGCGCGATCGCGGCAGGCCCCTAACCTTGTTCGCCCACCAGCGGTGCCTCTATACTCGATCGAAAATTGCATAGCCTTATGCTCTTATCGAGAGTGGCAGAGGGAACGGCCCGCTGAAGCCCGGCAACCGGACGGCGCGCGGGGCCGCGGCGCAGCCCGTCAGGTCGCGCCGCTGGTCTTGTGCCCCGCTCCTGGTGCTAAATCCGACATCCGCCAGACGGCCGGGTGAGAGATGAGAGATCGCCTGACGCCACGCCGGCTCTCGAAAGAGAGCCGTTTTCATGTCCCTCGTTGACGCCCCACCGATCGAGCAGGCGCCGCGGCGCCGTGTTGGAGCTCATGCGGACTGTTGACTTCCACGCACATACGGTCGTCCTGATCGACCAGACCCGCTTGCCTGCCGAAGAGGTCTTCCTGCACTGCACCACCTGGCAGGAGGTGGCCGAGGCGATCCGCTCCATGCGTGTCCGGGGCGCGCCGGCCATCGGCGTCGCCGCTGCCGGCGGGGTGGCGCTCGCGGCGCTCCAGGCCGATGCCAGCGACCCAGCCCGCTTCCAAGCGCAAGTCGAAGCGGCCATTGACGCCCTGGGTCAGACGCGCCCGACAGCCGTCAACCTGTTCTGGGCGCTGGAGCAGGCCCGTGATCTCCTGGCCAACACCGAAGAGCACGGTCCGCTGGCTACGCGCGACGCGCTGGCCGCCCTGGCGCGCCATCTGGCGGATGAGGACGTCCAGGCCTGCCGGCGCATTGGCGGCTTTGGCGGCGAGCTGATCCCCGAACGCGCGAACGTCCTGACCCACTGCAACGCCGGCGCGCTCGCCTGCGTCGACTACGGCACGGCGCTCGGCGTGATCCGCGGCGCTGTCGAGCAGGGCAAGCAGGTCCACGTCTTCGTGGACGAGACCCGCCCCTTCCTCCAGGGCGCTCGCCTGACCGCCTGGGAATTACAGCGTGACGCCATCCCGCTCACCGTGATCACGGACAACATGGCCGGCTACCTGATGTCTCGCGGCGAGGTGGATGTCATCGTCGTCGGCGCGGACCGCATCGCCGCCAACGGCGACGTCGCCAACAAGATCGGCACCTACACCCTGGGCGTGCTCGCGCGCGAGCACAACATTCCGTTCTTCGTCGCGGCGCCCGTCTCCACCGTCGATCTCTCCCTGGCGAGCGGCGCGGAGATCCCGATCGAGGAGCGGTCGGCCGACGAGGTGGTCACCCTGAACGGCCAGCGTATCGCGCCGCTCGGCGCCGCGGCCCGTCACCCGGCCTTCGACGTGACGCCGGCCCGCCTGGTTACCGCCATCGTGACCGACCGCGGTGTGGCCCGCCCGCCGTACGATCAGTCGCTCCCGCGTCTCACGCGGAACCCTCTCAGGAGCGCCGTATCGCCATGTTGACGCCTAAGATGCTGAAGCCCACGAGCCTGAAGCCCGCTTCCCGCGACCTCGCGGACATCGGCGTCTTCGGCGGGTCCGGCTTCTACGAGCTGCTCGACCGTGTCGAGGAAGTCTCCGTCCCCACACCGTACGGCTCGCCCTCCGGCGCCATCGGCATCGGCGAGATCGGCAACGTCCGGGTGGCGTTCATGCCGCGCCACGGCCGCGACCACCAGGCTCCGCCCCACTCGATCAACTTCCGGGCCAACATCTGGGCGATGGCCGAGCTGGGCGTGACGCGCATCCTCGGCCCCTCCGCCGCCGGCAGCCTGCAGCCCCGGATCCACCCTGGCGATTTCGTCGTCTGCGACCAGTTCGTCGACCGCACCAGCGGACGAGCGAGCACCTTCTTCGACGGGCCGAATACCGTCCACATCTCGACCGCCGATCCCTACTGCCCCGAGCTGCGCACGCTCGCGCTGGAGGTCTGCCGGGAGCTGGGCATCACGGCGCACGAGCGCGGCACGGTCGTCGTTGTCCAGGGCCCGCGCTTCTCCACCCGCGCCGAGAGCCGTTGGTACAGCAGCGCCGGCTGGGAAGTAATCAACATGACCCAGTACCCGGAAGTGGCGCTCGCCCTGGAGATGGAGATCTGCTACCTGAACGTCTCCCTCATTACCGACTACGACGTGGGCCTGGAGGACCATCCGGACCACACGCCGGTGACGGTGGAGGCGGTGGTGCGGGTGTTCAACGAGAACAATCGGAAGGTTCGCACCCTGATCCAGGAGCTGGTGCCGCGCATCCCGCGCGAGCGGACCTGCTCCTGCTCGCGCGCGCTGAGTGAAGCGGTGCTCGTCTGATGCCCGTGCTCGTTGTCGGCTCGCTCGGACTGGACACCCTGGAGACCCCCTTCGGCCACGTCGAGGACGTTCTCGGCGGTAGTGCCTCCTACTTCAGCCTCGCCGCTGGCATCTACGAGCGAGTGCAGCTCGTCGCAGTGGCCGGGGATGACTTCCCGCGGCGTCACCGTGACCTCTTCGAGAGCAAAGGCATCGACCTGGCCGGCTTCCAGACCGTGCCCGGGAAGACGTTCCGCTGGGGCGGCAAGTACCACTTCGACATGAACAGCCGGGACACGCTGTTTACGGACCTCGGGGTCTTTGCTGACTTCCACCCCAGCCTGCCAGAGAGCTTCCGCGCCTCGGACTTCGTCTTCCTGGCTAACATCCATCCGTCGCTGCAGCTCGAGGTGCTGGAGCAGGTGGCTCGGCCAAAGCTCGTCGCGCTCGACTCGATGAACCTCTGGATCGAGACGGCGCGGGACGACCTCGTCGCCGCCATCCGCCGTGCCAACCTCGTGACGATCAACGACAGCGAGGCGCGCCAGTTCAGCGGCACGCCGAACCTCCTCCAGGCGGCCCGACGGATCATGGAGCTGGGGCCGCGGGCCGTCGTGGTGAAGAAGGGCGAGCACGGGGCGATGCTGATCTGGCCGGACGGCGTCTTCTTCGCGCCGGCCTATCCGCTGGAGACGGTCGTGGACCCGACCGGCGCGGGCGACAGCTTCGCCGGCGGCTTTCTGGGCTACCTGGCCAGCACCGGCGACCTGTCCTACCCCAACCTCAAGCGCGCGATGATCCCCGGCAGCGTGGTGGCTTCCTTCTCCGTCGAAGCGTTTGGCCCGGAGCGGCTCACCACCCTCAACCAGCATGACATCTCCGAGCGGTACGGTCTCTTCCAGGCTCTGACGGCGTTCGAGTCACACACGCCTCCGGCCTGACAGTGCGCACCCCGCGGCAGCCGCTCGAGTCGCTGAAGGAGCAACCATTCATGAAGGCAAGTGTCGAGGCTGATATCAAAGATCTCGGCCTGGTCGGCAAGGGCATCGACCGGATCGACTGGTCCGGCAACGAGATGCCGGTCCTGAAGATGATTCGCGAGCGTTTCGCGAAGGAGAAACCGCTCCGGGGTCTCCGCGTGGCAGCCTGTCTCCACGTCACCAGCGAGACCGCCAACCTGGCGCTGACGCTCCAGGCGGGCGGCGCGGAGATCGCCCTCTGCGCCAGTAATCCGCTCTCCACCCAGGATGAGGTCGCCGCGGCGCTGGCCGGCGAGTACGGCATCTCGACATTTGCCATCAAGGGTGAGGACGAGCAGACCTACTATCGCCACATCGAGGCCGCCCTTGCCACGAGACCGCGGTTCACTATGGACGACGGCGCCGACCTGGTGACCGTCCTCCATACCCAGAAGGCGGAGCTGCTCCCGAACGTCGTCGGCGGCACGGAGGAGACCACCACCGGCGTCATCCGCCTGCGCAGCATGGCCGCCCAGGGCGTCCTGAAGTACCCGATCGTTGCCGTCAACGAAGCTAGCACCAAGCACTTCTTCGACAACCGCTACGGCACCGGCCAGAGCACCCTGGACGGCGTCATTCGCGCCACCAACCTGTTGATCGCCGGCCGTACCCTCGTCGTGGGCGGCTACGGCTGGTGTGGCCGCGGACTGGCGATGCGGGCGCGCGGCATGGGCGCCAACGTCGTCGTGACGGAAGTCGACCCGACCCGCGCGCTCGAGGCGGTCATGGACGGCTACCGGGTCATGCCGATGGCCGAGGCGCTGACGGTGGCGGACATCGTGGTGACGGTGACTGGCAATGTGAACGTGATCGATGGCAGCCACGTCGCGCGCATGAAAGACGGCCTCGTCCTGGCCAACTCTGGCCACTTCAACGACGAGATCGACATCCCGGCTATCGAGGCCCAGACGGTCTCGAAGCGTCGGGTCCAGGAGTTCGTGGACGAGTACCGCCTGCCAGACGGCCGCAAGGTCTACCTGCTGGCCGAAGGGCGCCTGGTGAACCTCGCCGCGGCCCAGGGCCATCCCGCCTCGGTCATGGACATGAGCTTTGCCAACCAGGCGCTCTCGGCGGAGTACGTGGTCAAGAACGCGGCCTCGCTGACGCCGAACGTCTACGTTGTGCCGGAGGACATCGACAGGGGGATCGCGCGACTCAAGCTGGCGTCCATGGGCGTCAGGATCGACGAGCTGACGGCCGAGCAGAAGCGCTACCTCGAGAGCTGGGAGCAAGGGACATGACCTCGACCTTTTTCCGATCGCCACGCGTGCTCTTCACCTCTGAGTCGGTGACCGAAGGTCATCCCGACAAGCTTTGCGACCAGATCTCGGATGCCGTCCTGGATGCTCTCATCGCCCAGGATCCCAGCTCCCGGGTGGCCTGCGAGTCGGCCGCCACCACGGGGACGATCTTCGTCTTCGGCGAGGTCACGACCGAGGCCTACGTCGACATTCAGAGGATCATTCGCGACACCGTCCGGGACATCGGCTACACCAGCGCGAAGTACGGCTTCGACTACGAGACGTGCGGCGCCATCGTCTCGCTCCAGGAGCAATCGCCGGACATCAAGATCGGCGTCGATCGCTCCATTGAGGTCCGCGGCGGCGAGATGGAGGATCCGGAGCTCTCCGTGGGCGCGGGCGACCAGGGCATGATGATCGGCTTCGCCTGCCGCGAGACGCAGGAGCTGATGCCGATGCCGATCCACTACGCCCATCGGCTCTGCCGGCAGCTTGCGGCGGTGCGCAAGAATGGCAACCTGCCCTATCTCCGCCCGGACGGCAAGAGCCAGGTGACTGTCGAGTACGCCTACGGCAAGCCCGTCCGCATCGACACCGTGGTCATCTCCGCCCAGCACGACGCTAACGTCAGCCAGGACGAGATCAAGCGAGACGTCATTGAGCAGGTCGTACGCCAGGTCGTCCCCCACGATCTGTTGGACGACCGCACCAAGTACTACGTGAACCCGACCGGTCGCTTCGTCATCGGCGGGCCGATGGGAGACGCGGGCCTGACCGGGCGCAAGATCATCGTGGACACCTATGGCGGCATGGCCCGCCACGGCGGAGGCGCCTTCTCCGGCAAGGATCCGACCAAAGTGGACCGCTCGGCCGCCTACGCCGCGCGCTACGTGGCCAAGAATGTGGTGGCCGCCGGCCTGGCGGACCGCTTCGAGGTCCAGATCGCCTACGCCATCGGCGTTGCGCGCCCGGTCTCCATCATGATCGAGTGCTTCGAGACGAACCACGTCCCGGAAGAGAAGGTCCAGGCTCTGATCGAGGAGCATTTCGACCTCCGCCCTGGCGCGATCATCCGCGACTTGAACCTGCGCCGGCCGATCTACCAACCGACGGCGGCCTACGGCCACTTCGGTCGCGACGACATCGTCGCGCCCTGGGAGGTCGCCGACAAGGCCGAGCTGCTCCGCAACGCGGCCGGCCTCGTCAATCGGGTGGAGGTCTAGGCGCTCTTGTTCGCCCACCGCGCGGCGCCAGCGGTCGCTCCAGCCGCCCCCTCGCGCCTGTGGTAAGCACCGTCGTCACCGGGGCGGCCGGCTTCGTCGGCCGCCACCTGCTCGCGCACCTCCAGGCAGAGGGCGAAGCGCCGCTCTTCGGACTCGTCCGCTCGGCCGCCGAGCTCGATCCGCCGCTACCCAACGGCGTGACGCCGCTCGTAGCGGACCTGGGCGACGCGAGCGCCGTGCGCCCGGCCCTGGAGTCCGCCCGTCCGAGCAGGGTGTACCACCTGGCCGCGCAGTCCTCGGTCGCCGCCTCGCTGGCCGACCCACTCTCGACGCTCGTCGGCAACCTGACCCTCCAGGTCAACCTTTTCCAGACGCTCGTCGATCTGGGCCTCCGTTCGCGCGTACTCGCGGTCGGGTCGGTCGAGGCCTACGGCACCGTGCCCGAAGACGAGCAGCCGATCCGCGAGTCTGCCGAGCTCCGACCGACAAGCCCCTACGGCGTCAGCAAGGCCACCCAGGACCTGCTGGCCTACCAGTACTTCGCGACCCACGGCCTGCCGATCGTCCGGGTGCGACCCTTCATCCACATCGGCCCTGGCCAGGCGGCGCGCTTCGCCACGCCGTCGTTCGCCCGCCAGATCGTCGCCGTCGAGCGGGGTGAGCGTCCGCCTGTCATGACCGTCGGCTTCCTCGACGTTCGGCGCGACATTTCTGACGTCCGCGACATGGTACGCGCCCATCGCCTGGCGCTCGAGCTGGGCGCGCCGGGCGAGGTCTACAACCTCGGCAGCGGCCGCGTCACCTCGATCCGAGATCTTCTCGACGGCCTGCTCGCCCTGAGCCCCGCCAGCATTCGCGTCGACGTGGACCCGGCCCGATTCCGCCCGTCCGAGACGCCGCTCGCCGTGGCGGACGTCTCGAAGTTCCAGCGCCTCACCGGTTGGCGCGCCGAGATCCCGCTCGAGCAGACCCTGGCCGACGTGCTGGCCGAGTGGCGCTCCCGGGCCGATCACCAACCGGCGGACTGATGTGGCACACTGGAATGCAGTGATGTCAAGGACCATCGTTCTCGACTCCCCGCCTGCTCGGAGTCGCTCGGCCGCGAGGAGATCTGGAATTCAGTGATATCAAGGACCATCTTGCTCGAGGTATGCCCATGCCGACTGTGATCAAGTTCGGGACCGACGGCTGGCGAGCCATCATCGCCGAGGAGTACACGTTCGATAACGTCCGCATCTGCGCGCAGGCCGTGGCGGACTACCTGAAGTCCAGCGGCCAGGCGGAGCGAGGGCTCGTCATCGGCTACGACACGCGCTTCGCCTCCGAACGGTTCGCGGCCGCGGCAGCCGAGGTCACTACGGCCAATGGCATCAAGACCCTCCTCTGTGACCGCGCCCAGCCGACGCCGGTCGTCTCCTTCTCGGTGATCAAGCACGCAGCCGGCGGCGGCATTGTCATCACGGCGAGCCACAACCCGGGCTCCTACAACGGCTTCAAGTACAAACCTGACTACGGCGGCTCCGCCTCGCCCGAGGTGATCGCTGCCCTCGAGGAGCGGATCGACTGGATCGAGGCGCACCACAGCGTTCGCCGCGGCACTCTGGAACAGGCCAGTGCCGCGGGCACGCTCGAGTACATCGACCCCACGGCCGCCTATCTCGATCGTGTCCG
Organism: Chloroflexota bacterium; assembly: GCA_020850915.1. The sequence goes on from JADZDV010000010.1 coordinate 8,242, forward strand.
AGAGATGGTGGATCTCGCCGCCGTGCGGGACGCCGGTTTGACGATCGTCGCCGACGCGATGTACGGCACCGGCGCTGGCTACTTCCACAAGCTGCTGGACGGCGGCAAGACGCGGGTCATCGGCATCCGCCAGGAGCGGAACCCGGCCTTTCCCGGCATCGCGCCCGAGCCGATCATGGCGAACCTGGCGGCGAGCGTCGAGGCGATCGAGGCCAATAAAGCGGACGTCGGCCTGGCGACGGACGGCGACTCCGATCGCGTCGGCGCGCTCGATGAGAACGGCGTCTTCATCAATCAGCACCAGGTCTACGCGCTGCTCTACATGTACCTGCTGGAGACCCGGGGCAAGCGCGGCGCGGCAGTGCGCTCGGTCACTTCGTCCATCATGGCCGACCGTCTGGCGCAAAGGTACGGCGAGACGGTTTACGAGACGCCGGTCGGCTTCAAGTACATCGGGCCGAAGATGATGGAGACCGGCGCGATCATGGGCGGTGAGGAGAGCGGCGGCTTCGGCTTTGCCGGCCACATTCCCGAGCGCGACGCCATCGTCTCCGGCGCCATGCTGCTGGACCTGATGGTCCGCCTGGGCAGGCCGATGTCCGGCGTGCTGGACCACCTGCGCGACCAGGTTGGCTCGCTCTACTACAACCGGGTGGACGTGCACTTCCCGCCGGAGAAGCGCCAGCAGATCCTCGATCGCGTCGGCAACGCCCGTCTGACGACCGTCGACGGCAGCAAGGTCGTGAGCGTGAATACCGCCGACGGCTACAAGTTCATCCTGGACGACGATAGCTGGCTTCTGGTCCGCTTCTCCGGCACGGAGCCGCTCCTGCGGATCTACACGGAGACCACCTCGCCAGAGCGCGTGGAGCGTATCCTGGCCGAAGGCCGCCGCCTGGCCGGCGTGTAGCGCCGGATCGCGCGGCTGGCGGGCGATTGCGCGGCAGCTCGCGAGCCTGCGTTCGTCGAGGTCACGGGAGACCGCTCGACCAGGCTTGGAGCGGTCTCCACACAATCTCTACTTCTGAACGCCCACCGGGCAGCATCCGATCCAGTTGACGGCGGGTAGAGCAAGAGGGAGTGCAGCCAGGCCGGGCGCTCCCCACACCCAGGCTCCCGCCCGTGGAGGTCTCCATAACGGGTCGGTTACTCGTCTCGCTGCTCCCGCGGCTCACGTTGAGCGTCTCGTCAACCGTCCGCGTGGCCGCGGCGCCCAGGCTGCTGAAGAATTCAGACCTGCTAGCCCTCAATCCCGTTCCGGGACCCATCATCGCAGGCGTGCCGGCCGGAGGTCTGCCCTGGCTCATCGACGGTGGAGCAGGGCGGAGCTCGACGCTGAGGGCAGCCTGAAGGGCGTCATTCACGGCCTGGTGTTTGCCGCGACCGGGACAACCACTTCCCCGGCCGGTGCGACCTTGACCCAGGTCGAGGCGAGCGTTATGTGCGTCGGCAGCGTGGTCGCGCCGTCCGCGTTCGTCCCGATCAGCGCTGGCGGCGACGCCGTCATCCGCGAAACGGCCACCCTGCCCGAGACGGCGACCAGCCAATCGTGCTGGTCCGTATCCCCGCCGGCGCCTGGATCGCCCACACGGCGCTCTAACCCGCCGGGGCAAATGTCCAGTGAAGCGTGCTGGGCAGGATCGCACGCCTGCCTAACGACGGTGCTCTCGGGTCTCGTCTCCTGGCGTCAGGAGGTCCGGTGGGGGGACTGCCGCGAGAAGGTGCCCGCGCTGGGCACTGCCCACCAAGAGTCCGTAGACACGCCATGGCAGATGGTGGGCAGTGCGCCCATACGGACCAGACAGTGCGTCCCCCTGGTCGGGTAGGGTGGGCAGTACGAACCAGAGACCCTGCAACACGTGATCATACGCGGCGGGCAATATTCGACCTATGGACCGTGGTTCAAGACAAGACGTCGTGTGTGAACCGTTCCACTCGACGATCGCCAGCGGCCGCCGAGCGACTCGCCGAGATGGACCTTCGAATACGGGCCACCAGGGTAACGTGGTCAATCTCGTCGCTCGTTGCGTGGCGCCCCCAGTGACGGCAGGGCTACCGCCTGCAGCCGCCGGTTCCTACAATGAGGCCATCCGGTTGCCTCATCCCAGGTCGCCGCCGCTCGCCACGTGCCCGACCTACTCGCCGAAGGGAGCCCTCACCCACTATGTCAGCACCCGAGCCGATCACCGGCCCGCTCGCCGGCGTGCGCGTCCTGGAGCTCGGATCGCTCATCGCCGGCCCGTTCTGTGGCCGCGTCCTCGCCGAGTTTGGCGCCGACGTCATCAAGGTCGAGCCGCCGGGCGTTGGCGACCCGCTCCGAACGTGGAGCATGCTGACCGAGCACGGCTCGCTCTGGTCGATGGTCCAGTCACGGAACAAGCGTAGCGTCAGCATCAACCTGCGGACTCCACAGGGCCGCGAGCTGGTCCGCGGCCTCACCGACCACTGCGACATCCTGATCGAGAACTTCCGCCCCGGTCGGCTGGAGCAGTGGGGTCTCGGGTACGAGGATCTGTCGAAAGACCATCCGGCGCTGGTTATGGTGCGCTTCTCGGGATTTGGCCAGACCGGACCCTACAGCCAGCGGCCCGGCTTCGGCAACATCGCCGAGGCGATGGGCGGGATCCGCTACATCACCGGCTGGCCGGATCGACCGCCGCTCCGCGTCGGGCTCAGCCTGGGCGATGGCATCGCCGCGCTGTACGGCGTCATCGGCACGCTCCTGGCGCTCCACACGGCTCGCGAGACCGGCCGCGGCCAGGTCGTCGACGTGGCCCTGAGCGAATCGGTCTTCTCAATGCTCGAATCCATCCTGCCAGAATACGGCCACTTCGGGCAGGTTCGGGAGCGGTCGGGCAACATTCTGGGAGGGGCTGCTCCCTCCAACACCTATCTGACAGGCGACCAGCGCTGGCTGGCCATCGGAGCGAACAGCGACAGCATTTTCCGCCGACTGTGCACCGCGATGGGCCAGTCCGACCTGGCACGAGATCAGCGCTTCGTCTCGAACCAGGCGCGGCGCCAGCACGTCAACGCGCTGGACGCCATCATCGCCGAATGGACCGCCAGCCTGCCTCTCGCCGAGGTGATGCGGGCGCTGGAGGAGGCTGACGTCCCGGCCGGGCCGGTGTACTCAATCTCAGATATTTTGAGCGATCAGCAATATCAGGCGCGCGCCATGCTTGAGGATGTCCCAGACTCGCGGCTGGGGAGCATCGTGATGCCGGGGGTGCTGCCCCGATTGAGCCGCACACCCGGCCAGATTCGCTGGCCGGGCCCGGACCTCGGCGCACATACGGTGGAAGTGCTGACCAGCCTGCTCCAGAAGGGCGAGGCGGAGCTCGACGAGCTGGGCCGCCAGGGAGTCATCTGACCCGCGAGGTAGCATGAATCGAGCGTCCGTCGCCGGTCCAGCCACTGGAACGTTACCGTCGTCAAGAATGGGTGGCACGGGTGTGCAGGCAGTGCGTCTACGACGTTGTGAGCCGTTCATCGCCGCGGACGAGAGGTCTGCCTTGAAGGTCGCGCCCGCGTGACGCCCACGATGGTCCTGCGCCTGGTCGTCGTCGGCATCCTGATCGCCTACGGCATCGGTTTCGGAGCGTACTTTGTCTACACCGTTCGCGGCGTCTTGCTCGTGCTCTTCGTGGCCTGGCTGGTCGCGACCGCTCTGGACACGCCGGTCGCCTGGCTGAGCCGGCGGCTCCCGCGCGGTCTGGCGATCCTCGTCTGCTATGTCGTCCTCATCCTGGCGATGGTCGGCCTCGGATCGCTGGTCCTCCCACCGCTCATCGCCCAGTCACGCGACCTGCTCTTCGACTTCCCCACCTACGCCGACCACGCCGAGAGCTTCCTCGGCGGCTGGCAGGCCTGGCTCCACGAGCACGGCGTAGACGTCGACTGGCGTCAGGAGGCGCTCCGGCTCACCCAGTACGCCGACGAGGCCCTCCTGGCCGTTTTTCGCCTGCCGCTCGCCGCCTTCAGTGCCGCCCTCTCCGCCCTGGCTGTCCTGGTACTGGCGCTGTACTGGCTCCTCGAGCGCGACACGGCTCTCGCCTGGCTGATCGACCTGTTCTGGCCAAACTGTCCCGAGCGCGCGGCGCGCCTCTTGACGCGCGCCGAGACGCGGCTTGGCGCCTACGTGCGCGGCCTCGCCGTCCTCGCGCTCGCCGTGGGAGCGGCCACGTACGTCGGTCTGCTCGTCCTGCGGGTGCCCTACGCGCTCCCGCTCGCGGTGATCGCCGGCCTGCTGGCGCTGCTCCCGACGATCGGCCCGATCATCTCCGCCATCCCGGCGGTCATCATCGCGGCCACCCAGTCCCCCACCCTCGCTCTGCTGACCGCTGGCCTCTACCTGCTCGTCCAGCAGCTCGAGAACTACCTCCTCGTGCCACGCATCCACCAGGCCGCGGTCGGCCTCAACCCGCTAGCGGTCCTGATCGCCGTCCTCTGCGGCGCCGCCTTCGCCGGCATCGCCGGCGCCATCCTCGCCGTCCCGGTCGCTGCTCTCCTGGGTCTGGCCGCCAACGAGGTCCGGGCCTCGCGACGGGCGCGGCTCGAGCCGCGCCCGCCTGACTCCGTCTGACGCGCGCTCAGCGCTCCGCGAGCGGCGCGGCCATCCCCGGGCACGGCGCCGACGGAATCCTGCCCCGACCGGTGCAGCGTGTCGCCATGACAGGCCTCCCACCTGCTCCCCCACTCTCGCGCTGACGGGTCGGGCGGTCTCGGTGACACCGTGCGTCGGGAACGTCGAGCGTGGGACCTGGAGCGGCGCCAAGATTGGCCGACGACCATCGCGCTCAGCCCTCGGCCAGCTCCCGCAGCCGCTCGGGCTCGCGGATCACGATCGTTCGAACGCGCTCCTGCCGGATGACCCCTTGTTCGGCGAGCGCCTTCAGGCGACGACTCAGACTCTCCGGCGTGGTTCCCAGCAGCGCCGCCGCTTCCACCCAGGGCATCGGCATTCGCACGCGAATCCCATCGGCCACCGCCATGCCGGTCTCCGAGAGTCGCAGCAGCTCAGCGGCCAGGCGCTGGGAGACGTCGCGCAGCGCCAGGTCGCCAATGGCCCGTTCGGCATCGGCCAGGCGCCGGGCAAGCGCCTCGACCAGCCGCGTCGCCGCCTCCGGGTAGCGATCCAGGATCTCCTGGATCGCCTGGCGTGGCACCAGGCAGACGTCGGCCGACTGGCTCACGACGAGATCGCTTTCGTGGCGCACCGGCGCGAACAGCCCCAGCTCACCGACAAACTCGCCGGGGCCAAGCGACCGCACCACTTGCTCCCGCCCGCCCGCCACGGACTGCACCGCGTTGAGCCGCCCCCGCGCCACCACCACCAGGTACAGTACGGGATCCCCGGCCACCGCCAACCGCGCGCCCTTCTGATAGTGGCGGTGGCGCATCGCCCGCCCCAGCTCGGCAAGCGCCTCCGGCGGCAGGATCCGCAGGAACGGCACCTGCATCGCGCACGCCGGCACGCCCGTCGGCGACTCGGCCCCGGTCAGGCTCCCGTCGTGTGGCTCCGCGGTCGCGCTCACTTCAGGCTGCAGTATCTCAGATCGCGTAGCCGGCCCTCTGCCGCGGATCGCTCAGGCGATCGTCACCGTGGCCTGGCTCGAACTCCGCCCTCCCAGCGGTATAACTGAGGCAAGCGGTCGAGGGCCGCGATCGCCGGAGGCGTGAGAAAGGATCGGGGCTGGAGATGTTCGCAGGCAGACTCACGCAAGTACTGGCCATCGTCGCCCTGTCCGCCTCCGCCGGACTGGCGCCGCTCCCCGCCAACCTGACGCCAACCGCCGTGCCGCCCGCGCGCGCCCAGGAGAGCTGTCTCTTCTCGCTCGGCTTCAAGACGCTCCACGACATGGTCCCGGACGTCGTGGGGAGCTGTCTGGAGAACGAGCGCCACAACCCGGAGAACGGCGACGGCCTCCAGCGCACCACCGGCGGCCTGCTCGTCTGGCGAAAGGCGGACAACTGGACCGCCTTCACCGATGGGACCACCACCTGGGTCAACGGCCCGCTCGGCCTCCAGAGCCGACCCAGCGGCGATCGATTCCCCTGGGAGGAGGCGCTCGTGCCTCAGCCGCCGACCTCGGCACCACTTCCGCCCGCGGCCCGTGGCGCCGTCCAGGCCGCGGTCACCGACGCCGCGAAGCGCGCCGGGGTGGATCCCGCCAGCGTCCAGGTGCTCTCCGTCGAGGCGCACGACTGGGGCGACTCGAGCCTCGGCTGCCGCGAGCCGGGCATGGCCTACTCGCAGATCGTCACGGCCGGCTTCATCATCCGCCTCCAGGCCGGCGGGCGAACCGTCGAGTACCACTCGGACCGCGGCAACCGCGTGGTGACCTGCTGAACCGTCGGCAGCTCCAGGCCGTCTCGCTCGCGCCAGTCGACCCAGCGTGCTCGGCAGACCCGGGACCGCGCTGGCCGGTGCCTTCACGTGGGTGCTCGACGACATCGAGAACGCCTACGACGGTCGCGAAGGCAGCTTTGGCCTCTTCAACGAGCGTCTCAACCGCGAGCCGAACGCCGCCGTCTGGCACGCTGCCGCCGCGCGCCAACCAGGACCATGGCCCAAGGGGCGACGGCGCGCCCCGCCGCGCCAATCGTTGCATTCGCCGGCCGAAGATGCCACCATGCGGCACGTACGCGCGCGTCGGGGGCTGCCGTTCGCGCCGTGACTGTCCGGGCGCCGAGAGCGGCGTCTTCACTGCTCACGCGACCGGGGACCGCTGTCCGACACCGCGGGCGATCCCGCGATCGCGACGCCAGGGCAGCGGGGCTGAACACCACACGACTGGAAGAGAGGGAAAGGAAGGTCATGGTCCACATGCGTCCAATTCACCAGCTTGCCGTTCTCATCGCCGCCGGGGTGCTGCTGAGCGCCTGCGGCGGCAGCGCCACGCCGGCGCCAAAGTCGGCCGAGGCGCCCACCACCGCCCCGGCCAAGCCGGCGGCTCCCGCCGCGCCGGCCGCCCCTGCCCCGGCGGCCTCCCCGGCCGCGCCGACCTCACCCGCCCCGGCGGCCTCCCCGGCCGCGCCGGCTGCCGCCTCCCCGGCCGCGCCGGCTGCCGCTTCCCCGGCCGCCGCGAGCAAGCCCAGCGGCCCGGTCACCGAGCTTTCGGTCGCTCTGCTGCCGAACCTCAACTACATTAGCTTCTTCGCCGGAGTAGAGCGGGGCATCTTCTTGAAGCACGGCATCGACATGAAGCTCAAGGTGGTCTCCACCGCGCCAGACGCCGTCAAGGCGCTGGGCGCCGGTGACACCCAGCTCACCATCGGCGTCTGGTCCGGCCTGGCGCCCGCCAGGGCCCAGGGCCTGGACGTCAAGATGTTCTACTTCCTGGTCTCCGAGCCCTGGGACGTGAACTACGACCGCCAGAACGCCATCGTCGTCCGGCCGGGCGTGAACGCGAACACAGTGGCCGACCTGAAGGGGTTGAAGGTCGGCTTCCCGTTCGGCAGCGGCAACGACACCTACGTGCGGCAGCACATCGCCAAGGCGGGCCTCAAGCCAGACGAGGTCACCTACGTGAACGTCCCAACCCAGAACCTGCCGGCTGCCATCGCCGCGGGCCAGATCGACGCGGCCGGGACGTCCGAGCCGTACGGCATGATGACCCTCACCCAGACGCCCGGCTCGAAGGAGCTGGTGCGGAGCGGCAACGTCTACGACGGGCGGATCGCCGCCGCGGCCTCGGGCGCCTGGCTGGACAAGAACCCGGCCCTCGCCGAGCAGACCTGGGCCGCCCTCGCGGAGTCGGCACAGTGGGTGCGCCAGAACCCAGACCAGGCCGCGGTGGTCGCCTCCCACGTCCTGACCCTGGACGTCCCGCTCCTGCGCAAAGCGCTCGACTACGTCAGCCTCGACCCGCGCGTGTCCTCGAAGTTCCGGCAGGCGTTTGAGGATGAGAACCGGGTCCTCGTGGAACAAAAGAAGATGCCGGCCGCGGTCCCGGTCAGCGAGATGTTCCCCGAGGCGCAGATTCGAGAGTGGCAGAAGAAGTACGCCCAGTACACCAGCGACCTGAAGCCGCTGCCGGAGTAGGCCCGCGACAGGTAGAGCAGGGCAGCGGAGCCCGGTGAGGCGGCCAGGAGGCAACCGATGGACTTCAACCTGAGCGAGGAGCAGCTCGCCCTCCAGATGGCAGCGCGCGAGTTCGTCGACCAGGAGATCAAGCCGACGATCCTCGAGCGGGAGAAGGTCCCGGACCCGAGGGAGCGCTTCCCCTGGGACATCATCGAGAAGGGCTCCCAGCTCGGGTTCCGCACCCTGTCAGCACCCGTCGAGTTCGGCGGGGGCGGAGCCAGCGTCTTCGAAGAGTGCCTGGTGGGCGAGGAGCTGGGCGCCGGCGACCTGGGCATCGCCACCATCTTCGACCAGGCCTCGCGTCTGTTCCGCCAGTTCTACCGCTTCAGCACGCCGATCCAGCGAGAGAAGTACCTGAACCCTCTCATCGGCGATCATCGCGCGCTGCTCTCCATCGCCGGGACGGAGCCGGAGGTTGGCTCTGACACCTGGCTGCCGTACGACGAGCCCGGCGCCGGCGCGCAGACGTTCGCCGAGCGCCGCGGCGACACCTACGTCATCAACGGCCACAAGCGGTTCATCTCGATCACCAACGAGGCGGCCCTCTACTGCGTCATCGCCCGCACGGACCGTGTCAAGCGCTACTCCGAGGGCGGACTCTCCGCGTTCCTGGTGCCCCGCGGCACCCCTGGCATCACGATCGGCCCGATCTGGGACAAGATCGGCCAGCGGATGAGCAACAACGCTGACCTCATCCTGGACAACGTCGTCGTCCCGGCCGATACGCTCATCCTCGAGGAGGGCGGCTACCTGCCCGCCCTCCAGCGCTTCTTCCGCGGCGGGAACACGGAAGTGGCCTCCCTCTGTCTCGGCGTCGGCCGGGCCGCCTACGAGGAGGCGGTCCGGTACGCCAAACAGCGGGTCCAGGGAGGCAGGCCGATTATCGACCACCAGATGATCGGCGCCATGCTGGCCGACATGGCGACCCGCCTGGAGGCGGCCCGCACCCTGGTCTGGCGCGCCGCCTGGGCGGCCGACGAGATGGAGCCGTTTGACGCTCGCTTGCCGGGCATGGCGAAACTGTTCACCACGGAAGCCGTCTTCGAGGTCTGCCGCCTCGCCATGGAGGTCCACGGCGGCTCCGGCATCATGAAGAACCTCCCCCTGGAGAAGTACCTCCGCGACGCCTCCACCCGCCTCCACGCTGACGGCACAAACCAGATCCAGAAGCTGCGCATTCTCAAGTGGATCAAGGCCGAGGGCTGACGGCTCTCCTCCCCGTTGCAGCCAGGGTCGAAGCGCGCTCGCGCGGCGAATGCGCCGTCGCCGCGGTTACCCCATCCCTGAACGTCCTGAGGGAGCGTACTAATAAGTAAAGAGAGATGCAGGGCACGAGTGCAACGCGCGGGGAGGCGCGGCGCGGAGCGGTTAGCTGAGCCCAGGAAGGCGGTTGTCCGATGACGCGGGGACCGGGACAGCGCGTGCTCAGTGTGCGCACACGACTCATGGTGCCGATTCTCGGCCTTGTGCTCCTCTCGCTGGTCACGTTGATCCTCACCGCGGAGATGAGCTCCCGCGTCCTGGGGGAGTTCCTGGCCGGCCAGCGAGCCGCGGCCGTGGCCGGTGGGCTGGCTGAGCGGCTCGGCGAGCGGCAGCGCGCGGATGGCCGCCTGGCCAGCATCATCGCCGCTCAGTCTGATGTTGCCGCGGCCGTCCGCTCCCACGACGGCGCCACGCTCGATGCGCTCCTGGCTCCGCCGCGGCAAAGACTGGCTCTTGACCGCCTGAGCGTCTACACGCCCGGGGGAGCGTTCGTCTCGCCGCTCTCCGACGACGGAGAACCGACCCAGCAGGCGCGGCTCGTGGCTGACGCGCTAGCAGGGACACCCGGTTCCGCCCTGGCGATTGGCCCAACCGGTATCCTGGTCGCCGCGGCGGCCCCGGTCCCCGGCGACGGTGATCCCGTTGGGGCGCTCCTCCTGGTAGAACGGGTGGACACGGTCGTCCAGGAGCTCAGGAGCCATGAGTCGGTCGACCTGGCGATCGTTCATCTGGCGGCGGATGGCGCCGCTGTCCTGGTCAGCTCGACGATTGGCGACACAGCCGTTCGGCAAGCGGTTACCGCGTCCGATCCTCATACCGCCACCTGGTTGCCCGACGAGTCCGCGCTGTCCGCCCTCCATCTGCGGGCCGCTCAGTATGCTCTCGACGACCGTGATGTCCTGATCGTCCTGGTGCCCACGGGCGATATCTTCGCCGTCTCGCTGGAGCGCAATGTCTACATGGTCCTCACGGTGTGCGCCCTCGTGGCGGCGCTGTTGCTGGTCGGCGTGCTCCAGGCTCGCGATATCACGATCCCCCTGCGAGGCGTTATCTCGACCACCCGCGATCTGGCCCGGGGCAACTATCGCCGCCGCGTCACGCCCAGCGGCATTCAGGAGCTGAACCACCTGGGCGGCTCGGTCAATACGCTGGCTGAGCGCCTGGAGGAGCAGCTTTCGGAGTTGGCGCACCGTGCCTACTACGACAGCCTCACGAACCTGCCCAATCGCTCACTCTTCATGGAGCGGCTCTCCCACGCGCTCACCCGGACGGCACGACACGCCGTCTCCGTCGCCGTGATCTTTCTCGACCTCGACAATTTCAAGGTGGTGAACGACAGCCTGGGGCACCAGGTTGGCGACGAGCTGCTCGCGGCCGTCGCACAGCGACTGACATCGCACGTTCGCTCAGAGGACACCGTCGCTCGGTTCGGCGGCGACGAGTTCACCCTTATGGCGGAGGACGTTGCAGACGAGCAGGAGACCGTCAATCTGGCAATCCGCATTCAGGAGGCGTTGAGAAGTCCCTTTACCCTGCAGGGCTATCAGGTCTTCGTCACCACAAGCCTGGGGATCGCCATCAGCTCGCCGGACCACGACACGCCGGATGAGCTGCTTCGAGCCGCCGATCTGGCGCTCTACCGGGCCAAGGCCGGTGGCAAGGATTGCTTCGAGCTGTTCGATCCAAGCCTGCGGGACCGCGCCATGAACCGGCTCCAACTGGAGAGCGATCTGCGCCTGGCGATCGAACACCAGCAGTTCCAGCTCCTCTACCAGCCGATCGTCTCGCTGTCCACCGGCCAGGTGGTCGAAGTAGAGGCGCTGGTGCGCTGGCGCCACCCCAGGCGGGGCATCGTCTCGCCCCTCGAGTTCATCCCGGTGGCAGAGGAGAGCGGAGTGATCATCCCGCTCGGCCGCTGGATTCTCCAGGAGGCCTTCCGCCAGGCCAGTCTCTGGCAGCACGCCCCGGACCGATCGCGGCCGCTCGTGATGTGCGTGAACCTCTCGCCGGTCCAGTTCGGCTATGGCGACCTCGTGAACGAAGTGGCAAGCATCATCCACGACACGGGCGTGGACTCGGCCTGCCTCAAGCTGGAGATCACCGAGAGCGCGACGATGCGCTCGGCCGACGCGGCGATCAGCATCCTCACCCGCCTGCGAAGCCTCGGCGTCCGCCTGGCGATCGACGACTTCGGCACCGGCTACTCGTCGCTGGCCTACCTGCGGAATTTCCCGCTGGATACCCTGAAGATCGACCGCTCCTTTATCTCGGGACTGGGGCAGACGCCCGCTGACGACGCCATCGTGGAGACCATCGTCGCGCTCACGCGGACGCTGCGGCTGTCAGTGACTGCCGAGGGGGTGGAGACCCCGCTCCAGCTCGAGCGGCTGCGGGCGCTCGGCTGCGATCGCGGTCAGGGCTTCTACTTCGCTCGGCCGCTGACCGCCGCCGCGGTTGATGCGCTGCTCAGCGCGTCTGAGGCGCTCGTCTAGCCGCGTCCGGCCGTTCAGGGGCGACGTGCCAGAGCCGGTGGGAGCTGGATCGCTCAGCCGCTCCTTCGGGCGCCATACATCGCCAGCAGGCTATCGGCCCGGGGCGTCCAGTGGACGCCCCGGGCCAGACCGTACAGGTCGTCGAGCTGGGCCAGCCAGATGGCGGGCGCGTCCTGGCGGAGGATCGCCAGGATCTGGCCGTACAGCGCGCGGCGGCGCTCCTGGTCCAGCGTGGCCGCCGCCTCGTCCACCAGGCCGTCGATGCGCGGACTGCCGTAGTACAGCTTCCCGAACGGCGCCGCGCTGGCGTACAGCCGGACGATGGTGAAGTGCGGGTCGAAGGCGCGGTTGGTGCCCGCCAGCAGGAAGAGGTGCTCGCCCTGGCCCGCCTGGAGCCGGTTCAGGTAGCTGCCCCACTCGACCGTGCGCAATGCTACTCGCACGCCCACCGCCTGGAAGAAGCCGACCAGCGCCTGGGCCACCTCCCGGTCAGCCGGGTAGCGGCCGACCGGCGCCTCCATGACCAGGCGGAGGCCGCTCCCCTGACCAGTCTCACGCAGGAGCGCCCGGGCCCGGTCTGGGTCGTACGCCTGGAGGGGAGCGGCCGCGTCGTAGCCGAAGACCTCTGGCGGAAAGGGACCGTTCACCCGTCGGGCGTGGCCTCCGTAGAGCGCCTCCACGATGCGCTGGCTGTCCACCGCGGCGACCAGCGCCTGGCGGACCAGCGGGTCGTCCAGCGGCGGCTTACGGGCGTTCAGCCGCAGATAGAGCGTCTGGATGCCGGGTCGCGTCACCACCTGGAGCCCCTGCTGCTGGAGCGTGGAGACGGCGTCCACCGGTACGTTGGTCGCCAGGTCCACGCCGCCGGTCTGCAGTGCCGCCATGCGAGCGGCGCTCTCCGGGACCGGCCGGAACTCCAGCCGGCCCACCACCGGCGGACCGCCCCAGTAATCGCGGTTGGCCTCCAGCGTGAGGTGGTCGTCGTGGACCCACGCCACGAAGCGGAACGGCCCCGTGCCGATCGGCTGCTGGGCCAGCGCGCGCGAGCCGCCCGCGGCCAGGACGCCCGGCGGTAGCATCATCAGGCCGGTCAATTCAGCCAGGAGCGGCGCGAACGCCTGGCGCGTGACGATCCGGGCCGTGCGCCGGTCCGGTGTCTCCACCCGCTCGATCGCGCCGAGCTGGGCCCGCACGGGCGACCTGGCGACCGGATCGAGCAAGGTCTCCACGGTGGCGCGCACGCTGGTCGCGTCGAACGGCTCGCCGTTGTGGAACCTGACGCCGTCGCGCAGCTTGAACTCCCAGGTGCGCTCGTCCAGGGCGCGGTAGCTCTCGGCCAGTCCGGGGCCCAGCGTGCCGCTAGCGTCCAGGCTCAAGAGCGCTTCGAAGACGTTGCCGTAGACGCTGGCCTCCACCAGGCCGGTCTGCTGGAGCGGGTCGAGGCTGGCCGGGTCGGCGCCCTGGGCCACGACGAGCCGGCCGCCGGGTGCGCCGGCCTTCGCCGGGCCGGTCGTCCCGGACCCGCCGGGGGTGCGAATCGGCAGGCAGGCCGCCAGCAGCGGCGTCGCCGCCAGGGCGAGCAGGCGCTTGAGGCAGTTGCGGCGGGACGTTCTCACAAGGGTGTGACCAAAGCCACCGGTAGGGGCAGGTCCCCGTGCCTGCCCTGGCGATCGCCAGATCGCCCCTGGCCTCGGGGCCACCTGTTTCGATGAACCAAGGGCGGCCACGGGGGGCCGCCCCTACCGGTCGCTGGTTGGTCCGCAACCTCGAGGCCGGTCGTTTCGCGGCAAGGGCGGACACACGGGCCTGCACTGAGCGCAGCGAATGTGCCTGCACTGAGCGCAGCGAATGTGCCTGCACTGAGCGCAGCGAATGTGCCTGCACTGAGCGCAGCGAATGTGCCTGCACTGAGCGCAGCGAATGTGCCTGCA
>JADZDV010000011.1 GCA_020850915.1 Chloroflexota bacterium
ACCTCTACGTCGATCACCCGTACTACCTCGACTTCGGAGAGGGCCTGCCGACCTACAAGCCGAAGCTCGACCCGACAAAGACCGGCGATATCACGCTGAGCCCACACGACGATCAGAGCATCGTCCTGAACTACATCACGCCGCACGGCAAGTGGCACATCCACTCCACGTACTACGACAACCACCGCATGCTGACCCTCTCGCGCGGTATCGAGCCGTGCTGGATCAACGACAAGGACGCCGAGCGGATTGGCGTCAACGACAACGACTGGGTAGAGGTCTACAACGACAACGGAGTGGTGGTGACGCGCGCGGCCGTCAGCGCCCGGGTCCAGCAGGGGACCTGCATGGTCTACCACTCGCCGGAGCGCACCATCTCCATCCCGAAATCCCAGGTACGCGGCGGGCGCCGCGGCGGTGGCCACAACAGCCTGACTCGGACGCGCATCAACCCCGTTGAGCTGGCAGGCGGCTATGCGCAGTTCACCTACGGCTTCAACTATTGGGGACCGATCGGTATCTTCACTCGGGATACGCACGTCCTTGTGCGTCGCCTCGAAAAGCTGGAGTGGTAGCAATCCCCTGCACGGCCGCGCAGCCGTGCAGGCCGAACGGTCGAGCGCTGACTGCTGAAAAAGGAGCGCCTGGATGGACATACGCGCGCAAGTTTCGATGGTCTTCCACCTGGACAAGTGCATCGGGTGCCATACCTGCAGCATCGCCTGCAAGAACATCTGGACCGATCGCAAGGGCACCGAGTACATGTGGTGGAACAACGTGGAGACCAAGCCCGGCACCGGGTACCCCACGCAGTGGGAGAACCAGGAGAAGTACCGCGGCGGCTGGGTGAAGGATAAGGATAAGGACACGGTGCGTCTGCGACTGCAGGGGCGGCTGGGGACGCTGGGCAACATCTTCTACAATCCCTATCTGCCCACCGTTGACGACTACTACGAGCCCTGGACCTACCAGTACGACGAGCTGTTCAACGCGCCGGAGGGAGACGACCAGCCGACCGCCCGCCCGATCTCCATGATCACCGGCAAGCTGATGGACATCGAGGCCGGGCCCAACTGGGACGACGACCTGGGGGGCTCGCCGGTCTACGCCGCCAGCGACCCGAACCTGGAGGGCCTGTCCGACGAGGAGCGCCAGCAGCTCAACGAACTCGAGCGACTCGTCTTCTTCTATCTGCCGCGGATCTGCAACCATTGCTTGAACGCGGGCTGCGTCGCAGCCTGCCCGGCGGGCGCCATCTACAAACGAGGCGAGGACGGCATCGTCCTCGTGAGCCAGGAGAAGTGCCGGGCCTGGCGAATGTGCATCTCCGGATGCCCCTACAAGAAGGTCTACTACAACTGGAGCACCGGCAAGTCTGAGAAGTGCATCCTCTGCTTCCCACGCTTAGAGACCGGTCAGGCGCCGGCCTGCTTCCATTCCTGCGTCGGACGAATCCGCTATCTCGGCCTGGTGCTCTACGACGCCGATCGGATCACGGAGACGGCCGCAACGCCGGACGCGGGGCTGGTCGACGCCATGCGCGACATCATTCAGGATCCGTTCGACCCGGAGGTGATCGCCTGCGCAAAGGCGAACGGCATCGATGACGCTATGATCGAGGCCGCCCAGCGATCGCCAACCTACAAGTTCGTGAAGGTGTGGAAGCTGGCGCTCCCGCTGCACCCCGAGTTCCGAACGCTGCCCATGCTCTTCTACGTCCCGCCCATGCTGCCGGTGCTCGGCAAGAGGCAGGACGAACGCTACGACGTCGTGGATGCCGACCAGGACGGGCTCGTCCCCATGTTGAGCTCGCTGGAGCGCGCCCGAATCCCGCTCCGCTTCATGGCCAACCTGTTCTCCGCGGGGAATGAGGACGCCGTGGCCGCCGTGTACCGCAAACTCATCGCGGTCCGGATCTACATGCGCTCCCAGCGAGTCAAGGATGTGCCTCCGGAGCAGGTCGAGCGAGCGCTGGCGCACGGCGCCACCTCTCCTGACGAGGTCGAGGCGATCTTTCGGTTGACGGCCATGCCGACCTTCGAGGAGCGCTTCGTTATCCCGCCGCTCGCGCGAGAACGAGCCATCGAGCCCACGATCGATCCCTTCAGCCACAAGCCGGAGGCCGGCTTCGGCTTCCGCGAGGCTCCTGCCCGGAGGTGGTGAAGTGCTGACCCTCGTCCCAACAGCCACCCGGAGCCCCCTCTTCCACTGCTTCGCCACCCTGCTCGGCTACCCATCCCCTGAACTAGCAGAGGCGGCGCGCAACGGCGAGGCGCTCCTGAGCGCGGAGCACCCGGACGCCGCGGCGCAGCTCCACCGGTTCCGAGAGACCGTGGAGCGCCTGCCCCTCGGACGAATGGAAGAGATCTACACCGGCGCATTCGATCTGACCAGCTCGAGCTTCCCCTACGTTGGCTACCACCTGTTCGGGGAGAGCTACAAACGAAGCGTCTTCTTGCTCGGCTTGAAGGAGCGCTACCAGGCTCATGGCTATTCCATCGGCGTAGAGCTACCAGACCATCTGGCCGTGCTGCTCGGCTTTGCCGCGATCACCGATGACGCCGACTTGATCCGCGACCTGGTCGAAGAGGCGGTCCTGCCAGTCCTGCCCAGACTGCTGGGGGAGGGGCCGGCGCCCGACGCCGCTTCGGAAGACGACCTGCCGCCGGAGCCATCCGACAGCATCGAAGTGTATCGACACGTGCTACGAGCGCTGCGGCTGACCCTCCAGGCGCTGGGGTTCACTGCGCGCAGCGAGCTCGCTGACGTTCCAGCCGGACCGGACCAGGGGGGGTGCGGCAATGTTTGATTCTGTCCTCTTCGTGGCTTTCCCCTACGTCGCGATCGCCCTCGCTGTCGCTGTCGGGGTCTATCGCTACGTGACCGATCGCTTCTCGTACTCCACGCAGTCATCGCAATTCCTCGAGAACCGAGCGCTGTTCTGGGGGTCCGTGCCCTGGCACTACGGGATCGTCATCATCCTGCTGGCCCACCTGCTCGCGCTCCTCTTCCCCGCCCAGTGGAGCACGCTCATCGCCGAGCCCGCGCGCCTCTACGTGTTGGAGGTCACAGGGCTCGCGCTGGCGCTGTCCGCCTTCATCGGGCTGGCGCTCTTGCTCCTGCGCCGGCTCCGCAACTCGCGCGCCTTCGCGGTCACGAGCGTCATGGACTGGGTCCTCCTGGTGACGCTGCTCGCTCAGGTGGCCCTCGGGTTCTGGGTGGCGCTGTTCTATCGCTGGGGAGCTGACTGGTTCCTCCACACTGCCGTTCCCTGGCTGGTCTCGCTGGTCGTGTTCAACCCCCAGATCCAGCATGTCACCGTCCTCCCGTGGCCGGTCAAGCTGCACATGCTCGGTGGCTTTCTGCTGGTCGCCCTCTTCCCCTTCACTCGACTGGTCCACATCGGGACCGTGCCGATCACCTACCTCTGGCGCCCCTACCAGGTGGTGCGTTGGTACCGGCGACCGGCCAGCTCGTCCCCGGCGCCCGCGCGCGAGCCTGTCCCAGCCGTACTTGACCACGCGCGGAGCTAACGGAGACGACGATGGTAGGCTCGACCGCCAACAACAACCTCGCGCTAGCCACGGTCGCCTTCGCCATCACCTTCGCGGTATGGGGCCTGATCTCAGGTTTGGCGCCCATCTTCAAGGCCGAGTACGGTTTGAGCGCGACCCAGACCAGTCTGATCGTGGCCATTCCCGTCCTGCTCGGCTCGCTTGGCCGGTTCCCCATCGGCCTTCTCACAGACCGGCTGGGGGGTCGCCTCGTCTTCAGCCTGCTGCTGGCGTTTGGGATCATCCCCTGCCTCGGGCTGGCGATGGACCACAGCTACCCGGCGCTGCTGTTCTGGGGCTTCTGGATCGGCCTGGCCGGCACGTCGTTCGCGGCCGGGGTCGCGTTTCTTTCGCCCTGGTTCCCTCCTGAGAAGCAGGGCGCCGCTCTGGGTGTCTTCGGCGCGGGGAATATCGGCCAGTCGGTGGCGGTCTTTGCAGGGCCGCTGCTGGCCACGGCGATCGGCGTCGCCGCGACCTTCCCCATCTTCGGACTGGCCTCCCTGGCCTGGGGCGTGGTGTTTGCCCTGTGGGCGCGCAACGCGCCCCGGGCGACGGCGCCGCGACCGCTTGCTGAGAGCCTCCGCGTACTCCGGCGCCAGCCGCTGGCCTGGCTGCTGAGTCTCTTCTACTTCCTGACCTTCGGTGGCTTCGTTGCATTAGGCGTCTATCTACCGACGTTGCTGCGTGAGATGTTCGAGTTCTCGCCTGCGAAGGCCGGAGCCCACACCGCTGGTTTCGTCATTCTGGCCACCCTGTGCCGTCCGCTGGGCGGCTGGATCGCGGACCGGATCGGTGGGGAGCGACTGCTGCGCTTCACCTTCCCGGTGCTGGCAGCGCTGGCCTGGTTGTTGACCTCCTCATCCTTCACGGTGTTCTCGATCGGGGCGCTCGGCTGCGCGGCGTTCCTCGGCCTCGGAAACGGTGGCGTGTTCAAACTGGTGCCGCGCTTCTTCCCAGCCCAGACCGGCATGGTCACTGGTCTGGTCGGGGCCGCGGGCGGGCTTGGCGGGTTCTTCCCTCCGCTGGTGCTGGGCGCCTTCCAGGACCTCAGCGGCAGCTACGTCCCGGGTTTCTTCCTGCTCAACATGTTCGCACTGGGCTGCGTGATGCTGCTGGGACAGGTGCCCACCTCCGCACCCGAACAGAGAGCTGTACCGGCGACCACGCCCACAGCTCGGGCCGGCCCGCACCCGAGCGCACCGTCCGGGACAGCCATGAGCTCATGATACGATGATGCGATCGTTTCGATTTGAAAGGAGCGTAGTGTGACGAAGCGAGCCAGTATCGTACTGGCGATGACGGCGGCCGCGGGTGTGTTTGCCGCTGCTTGCGGTGGCGGCGCGGCCACACCGGCCAAGCCGACCGCCGCCCCCGCGGCGGCGTCCCCCGCCGCGGCCAAAACGGGGAACGTCGCTCAGGGCAAGACCCTTTACACGCAGACCTGCGTGGCCTGTCACGGGCCTGAGGCCAAGGGCGTGACCGGGCTGGGCAAAGACATGACCACCAGCGCGTTCGTCAAGGGCCAGACTGACAGCCAGCTCGTGGACTTCATCAAGAAGGGCCGCCCGGCGAACGACCCCGCCAACACGACAAAGGTGGAGATGCCGCCGAAGGGCGCCAACCCCTCCCTCACGGACCAACAGCTCGCCGACATCGTCGCGTTCATCCGGACCTTGCAGCGCTGAGCCCCAAGCATGGGCGCAGGCGCCGGTCTTGCGCAACCTGGCTACCCCCTCTCAACCGCGATCAGAGAGGGGGTAGCAACCTTGCCCCCGGTGTACTTTGCACTGGTCATGGCGACGGGCATTGTTTCAGTCGCGGCCGGCTCGCAGGGGATGAGCCTGATCGCACTCGTGCTCTTCTGGGTCAACCTCCTCGCGTACGTGATACTCGTCATTCTGACCCTGCTCCGCCTCGCGTGGTACGCGGACAAGGTCTCAACCGATCTGTTCGACCATATACGCGGACCTGGGTTCTTTACCATCGTCGCGGCGACATGCGTGCTCGGAACCCAGATGGTGGTTCTATTCGACGACATAATGCCAGCAATACTGCTCTGGTTCTTTGGAATCATCCTCTGGATTATTCTAACCTATGCGATATTTACCGGCCTAACCGTCAAAGAATATAAACCACCCCTTTCAGAAGGAATCAATGGCGGATGGTTGCTGGCGGTCGTAGCTACTCAGTCTATCGTAGTTCTGAGCGCACATCTCGCATCCTATCTCGGAGTGTATCGTCTTGCAACTAACTTCTTTGCTTTCTCTATGTGGTTATGGGGTGGAATGCTATACATCTGGATGATATCGCTCATCTTCTACCGCTATACGTTCTTCGCTTTCTCACCCTATGACCTCACGCCTCCGTACTGGATCAACATGGGAGCCATGGCTATTTCAACCCTCGCGGGGTCCGTGCTTATCCTGAACACGCCTCACGCGCCATTCTTACATGAGATGCTGCCGTTCCTCATGGGGTTCACCATCTTCTATTGGGCAACCGGGACCTGGTGGATTCCCATGCTTGTCATTCTTGCCGTCTGGCGGCACGTGTACCGGAAGTTCCCGCTGACGTACGATCCTCTCTACTGGGGTGCCGTCTTCCCCCTCGGCATGTATACCGCGTGCACGTTCCGCATGGCCGAGGCAATGAACCTCGACTTCCTTTACGGCATCCCGCGGGATCTGATCTACATCGTCCTGGTCATCTGGTCGATCACTTTCATCGGCATGGTGCGCAGATTGGCGGACAGATTGCGCCTGAGTGCTGCCGTGGCGGGACTCGTGAGCCGAGGCCGCGGGCGCGCATGAACCGCCTGGCCGGCAGCCGGGAGGGCGTCCACCTGACGGGCGACCGCGGGCAGCGATGGGCCAGGCGCCGGCCTCCAAACGGTGGCAGCGCGTGAGGGCCACCCTGGCGCGCCATCAGGCAAACGTGAACCTCTCTCTAGCCACCATCGCCTTCGCCATCTCCTTTGCCGTCTGGGGCCTGATTGGTGGTCTGGCCCCGATTCTGAAGCAGGAGTATGGGCTGACCACCGCGCAGACCAGCGCGCTCGTGGCGATTCCCGTGCTGGCCGGCTCGCTTGGCCGGCTGCCGGTCGGCCTGCTCATCGACTGGCTCGGGGGACGTCTCGTGCTCAGCGTGCTGCTGGCCTTCGGGACCATCCCCTGTCTGGCGCTGGCAGTCGACCATTCCTATCTATCTCTCCTGTTCTGGGGCTCTTGGATCGGCCTGGCCGGCACGTCGTTCGCCGCGGGGGTTGCATTCCTCGCGCCCTGGTTCCCAACTGAGAAACAGGGTACCGCGCTCGGCCTGTACGGGGCCGGCAATGCCGGCCAGTCGGTGGCCGCCATTGCCGGCCCGCTCCTCGCCACAACCATTGGTCTCCTGGCAACCTTTTCGCTG
>JADZDV010000012.1 GCA_020850915.1 Chloroflexota bacterium
AATCCCGCGCCCGCACGCGGGGCACAGCTCACGAAGCTGCAGACCACACCGATGGCAGAAGTTCCCGTCGGGCTGCACCGGGAGTCGGCACACGGGACAGGCCGTGAGGCTAGGTTCTTGGGCTCGAAGAGGCTTCAATCGTGCCGCTCCCGGTCGGAGTCTAATTCCTGAACGAAGCGCGGCACAACTACCGGGCGGAGGCGGAAATAAATTCGACGGGAGGCGTGTTCTACCTGTCGATCCGGGTTCGGATCGTGCAGTACGTCGAAGCAGCCACCGCTGGCCAGAACCGGACGAGTGGATGCCAGGGAGACAGCTTCATGAGTCGAATCTCTACGCTGACCTATCAGGAGGCCGAGGCGCTCTGTTACCACTGTGGCAGCGCGGCCGGCGCCGTCCGCACAGCGTCCAGGGGTATCGAGGCCGGCATGGTGTTCGTCGGCGACAACGGCGCGCGCAGGATCAAAGGCCTGACAGATGTCCGTTGCCCGCGCTGCTCCGGGCCGCTGTTCCTCGATGAGTTCCAGACCCGCTACTACGTCCAGCCCGTTCGGCTGGTGGACGATCCCCATCGCCGGGGCCGCCCCCCGAAGAGGCTGGTCGAGATGCGGCGCGCCGCCGCGGGAGAGCGTCTCTCCGCCTGACGCGGGCAGCACAGCAGCACAGCAGCACAACGGCATCGAGCCACGGCAATCGCCGTGGCTCGTTCCATCTCGAGCGAGGCGGTTGTCTCACTCGCTGTGCCGAGCCCCGCGCCGCGGTCTGGTCGGGCTCAGGCGACTCGACCGATGCCAGTGTTCCGCTCGCGCAGCAAGCTTCCGACCACGAACAGCACGT
The DNA here is from genome assembly GCA_020850915.1 of Chloroflexota bacterium. The sequence goes on from JADZDV010000012.1 coordinate 838, forward strand.
TTGCCGGTCTCTCCGCCAGCCGCCTCGTCAGGTAGGCGTACCAGGCCTTCCCATACGGCACGTACACTCTGACCCCATATCCCCCGGCCACCAACCCGGCCTGCAGGTCGCGGCGCACGCCATAGAGCATCTGAAACTCGAACCGCCCCGGTTCGATATCGTGCAGCCTGGCATACGCCATCGCGCGGTTGATGAGCCGCTCATCGTGAGTCGCCAGCGCCGGGCTGGTGCCTGAATCCAGCAGTCGCTCCATGAGCTGCCCGTAGTTGCTATCAACGTCCTTCTTCTGGGAAAAAGCAACTCGCGACGGCTCGAGGTATGCGCCCTTGCACAACCGCGCACGCATCTGGTGAGCGATCGCAACCTCGACGTCGGCCGCCGTCCGGTACAGGCAGCTCTGAAGCACGACGCCGACGTTCCGGTGCCGCTCGAAGACGCGATAGACGATTCGGAGTGTGTCCCCAGTAAACTTGCTCGACTCCATGTCCACCCGGACGAAATTGCCCCTCTCGGCGGCACGCTCCGCGATCCGCTCGAGGTGCCGCTCGCAGAGCGCCGGGTCGATGACCAGTCCGAGCGCCGTCAGCTTCACCGAGACGCTCGCGTCGAGCCGTAGGAGGGCGATCGTCTCGACTAGCGCCAGGTACTCCTCCGCCTCCGCGACCGCCTGGGCCGCTGTCTCGACGGCCTCCCCCAGGTGATCGAGACTGCCCGTCACCCCCGCGGCGTTAAGACGCATGACGTTCGCTGTGGCCTCCTCACGCGTCTCGCCCGCGACGAAACGCTCCACCAGCCCCCGCATCGACGGGTGCGTCGTCACGAAGTCGCGAACCTGGCGCCGCTCTGCCGCGCCAAGCATCAGATGACGGATGATCGAGTCGGTGCGTGCCATCTGTTCGCATGTCCTTTCCCACCACGGCCAGACTATCTGCTGTTGACAGGGACCTCTTCGCAGCGTATATCCGCTGTATGCAGGCATCGTACCGCGCCGTTCGTCGACTGATTCTGCTCGGCGCCGTCACGCTGGCCTTGCTCCTGGTTGGGTGCAGCCTCTTCGCGCACAACCAGCCGACGCGGGCGCCGCTCCCATCCCGCCTGGCATTCGTCGGAACGGACGGCCACGTCTACTCGACCCTTCCCGACGGTAGCGAGCGCCGTCGCCTGAGCACGATCCCGGGAGAAACCGGCAGCATCGTTGGCCAGCGCCTCGCCCGCTGGCCAGCCTGGTCGCCCGACGGCTCGAAGCTGGCCTTCATGCGCGCGGAGCGCACCGCGAGCGGCGATGACACCAGCGCGGTCTTCATCGTGGACGGCGATGCCAGCCCGACCAGGGTGTTCGAGTCAAGGAGCGAGCCGCCGATCTACCTGAGCTGGGCGCCCGACAGCGGGCACATCAGCATATTGACCGGCGGCGAGCAGTCGCTCACGCTGCGCATGGTCTCGCTGGATGACCAGGGCACGCCCGTTGTCGTGGCGCAGGGAAACCCTCTCTATTCCGCCTGGGCGCCCGACGCGAGCGCTCTCCTGCTGCACATCGGTTCAGGGAGCCGCCCCGCGGCCGCCCATGACCTCTCTATCGCGAGCGTCGGGCGCAGCAGCTTGAACATCCAGCGTCTCGCCGTGACGCCAACTGACTTCCGCGCTCCGGCCTGGTCCAGCGACGGCTCCATGGCTTTCGCGGTGACGGTCGGCGGCCAGACACTCCTGTCCGTTCAGCGCCAGGGCGCCAGCGCGGCGGCCCGTGTCGCAACGCTCGGTCCCGAGCCGGTCTTCCTCTGGTCTCCTGGCGGCGACCACCTGGCAGTCAGCAGCCGCTCTGCCGGCCAGCCGCTCATGTACCAGGGCGTCGACGTGATCAAGAGCGACGGCTCCGAGCGGACCCGAGTGACCGACCAGGAAGTCGCGGCCTATTTCTGGTCGCCAGACGGAAAGCGACTCGCCTTCACGAGCCTGGACCCAAACCAGCGAGCGCTGGCCTGGTTTGTCTGCGATGCCGATGGTAAGAACAGGCGACAGATCGCCACGTATCTGCCCACCGACGACCAGGTCTTCCTGTTCGCCTTCTTCGATCAGTTCGCCCAGTCTCACGCCGTCTGGTCCCCCGATGGGCGGTACATCGTCTACGCGGGCGCCTTGCCCGGCCCGGTCAGTGCGAACCCCGACGACAACTCGGACGCCGTCGAGCGCGGGCAGATCTTCATCGCGACTGTGGACGGAAACGTGCCGCCGCGAGCCATCGCGGACGGGTCGATCGCCCTGTGGCCAGTGTTCCACCCCTGACGCCCGCTGCTGTCTCACGCGGCCACGGACGCGGGCACGCGCCCCTCGCCTCCCCTCGCCTTGCGCCTTCGTGGCCCGGTGTGCAACGCTCAACCAAACTCACCGGAGAGCCACCATGTCCGAGCAGCCAGGCGCCATCGATCGCTCCGCCATGATTGAAGCGGTCAAGGCTCACCTCACCATCGACCCGAAGACGACCGCTGTCGTGGCGGTGGACATGCATCGCGGGCACCTCGATCCCACCGTCGCGACCATGCCGGTCGAGGCCGCCTGGGCCGGTCGAGTCGTCAAGGAGGCGGCCCGCTGCCTGAGCATGCTGCGCAGTGAGGGCATCCCCGTCATCCACGTCACCCTTGTCCACCGCTCCCTGCCGCCAGACGGCTCGCCCGAGAACACGCGAAACCCGTTCTGGGTCGCCGTCGAAGCGGCCAAGCAGCAACTGACGCCAGTCGTGCCCAGCACCATCGTCGGCCACAACCGCGTCGGCTCCCCTGGCACACAGGTCATCCCTGAGCTGCTCGATCCGCGCGACATCGTCCTGACGACGAAGCGCCGCCTCTCCTCGTTCATGGGCACAGACCTGGACATCACCCTGCGCTCCATGGGCATCAAGACGACCATCATCATGGGAATCAATACGAACACCTGCGTTCAGAACCTGGCGTTCGACTGCTTCAATCGAGACTACGCTACGGTCTGCATCGCGGAGTGCGTGGCCAGCATGTACGGCGAGGACCTGCACTACTTCGGCCTCCAGAACATTCAGCGGTGCTTCGGCTGGGTCCTGACGATCGACGAGCTGGCCGCGAAGCTGGGCGTTCAGGCCGCGGCCGCCAGCCGCTAGGAGGTCCGCGTGTCGTTCGACCTGGCTATCAGGCACGCCCCCCTCGTAGAACCGGCCGGCAGCTTCCAGGCGCATCTTTATGTCAAGGATGGACGGATCGCGGCCGTTGGTGCGATTGACGCCGAGGCGCGCGAGACGATCGACGCCGCGGGCCTCCACCTGCTGCCGGGCTCCGTGGACGGTCACGTTCATTTCATGGACCCTGGGCCGACGGAGCGTGAAGATTTCATCACCGGCTCCAGCGCCGCGGCCGTTGGCGGCGTGACGACCGTCATCGAGCATACCCACGCCCATCCGGTGCGCAGCGCCCGCGACGTGGCTGAGAAGTCAGCCTACCTGGCCGATCGCTCCGTCGTGGACTACGGCCTGACCGCCCATATCTGGCCAGACACTGTCGAGCACGTGCGTGAGATCTGGGAAGCGGGCGCGTCGGCCTTCAAGGTGTTCACGTGCACGACCCATGGCGTGCCGGCCACGCTGGCGGGCACAATGCTGCGCCTGTTCCGGGCCGTGCGCGAGTTCGATGGGCTCTGTCTGATCCACTGCGAGGATGAGTTCATCACGGAGGACAACGAGCGGCGCCTGCGAGCGGCCGGCCGAGTCGATCCGATGGTCATTCCCGAGTGGCGCTCGCGAGAAGCCGAGGCGGTAGCGATCGACACGGTCAGCCACCTGGCTCGCCTGACCGGCGCGCGGGTCATTATCGCCCACGCCAGCCGCCCGCAAGTGCTCGAGTACGTAGCGCGTGAGCGCGCCAGGGGCGCGCGACTCTGGGCCGAGAGCTGCCCGCAGTATTTCTATCTCGAGGAGCACGAGATCGCGACTGAGGGCGCCTTCCGGAAGTTCACCCCACCCGCCCGCTCCGCCGAGGAGTCGGCCGGCATGTGGGACCGGCTGCGGAAGGGTGAGATTACGCACATTCAGACGGATCACGCCCCTGCTACGCGCGAGCAGAAGCTGGAAGGGGATGGCGACATCTGGGTACCTCACTTCGGTCTGCCGGGCGTGGAGACAACCCTCTCGATGATGCTGGAGGGCGTCAACGCCGGCAAACTCTCCGTTGAGCGAGCCGTTCAGGTGTTGAGCGAGACACCCGCGCGTCTGCACGGTCTCTACCCGCGCAAGGGCTCGCTCCAGGTGGGTGCCGACGCGGACCTCGTCCTGGTGGATCTCAGCAGACCCCGCACGCTGCGCAATGAGGACGTCATCTCGAAGGCCGGCTGGACGCCGTATACCGGTCGCACCGTCCGCGGCACGCCGGTCAAGACGTTCGTTCGCGGCCAGCTCGTCGCCGAGAACGGCCGGGTCGTCGCTCAACCGGGCACCGGCCGCTGGGTCCGGCGCCCGGCCTGACGCAGTCGCCTACGGGAGCCTGTCAGCCCCCGTAGGCCGCGTGGCCAGTGATGTCCTGGCCCACCACCAGGGTGTGGATCTCGTGAGTTCCCTCGTAGGTATAGACCGTCTCGAGATTGACCATGTGGCGGAAGACCGGGTGTTCCAGGCTGATCCCGTTCCCGCCGAGGATGCTCCGTGCCGTGCGGGCAGCGTCCAGCGCGGCGGCCACGTTCGCCCGCTTCGCTAGGCTCACCTGCTGAGGTCGCAGCCGCCCCGCGTCCTTGAGGCGCCCGAGCTGTAGGGCGAGGAACTGCGCCTGGGTTGTGGCGGTGAGGATGTCGACCAGCTTTGCCTGGGTGAGCTGGAACGCCGCGATCGGCTTGCCGAACTGCACGCGCACCTTTGCGTACTCCAGTGCCGACTCGTAGCAGGCCATCATCGCGCCGACGACGCCGAACGCGATGCCGAAGCGGGCTTCGTTCAGGCAGCGGAGCGGCGATCCGAGCCCTCGCGTCCCTGGCAGGAGCGCCGATCCGGGCAGCCGCACCTCGTCCAGGTGCAGCTCGGACGTCACCGAGGCCCGTAGTGACAGCTTGTGCTTGATGTCGCGCGCTGTGAAGCCGGGCGTTCCCGCCTCGATGACGAAGCCCCGGATGCCGCCCGGCGTCCGTGCCCAGACGATCGCCAGGTCGGCCATCGAACCGTTGGTGATCCACATCTTGGTGCCGTTCAGCACCCAGCCATCGCCGTCAGGCTCGGCTCGCGTCTCCATGCCCCCCGGATCGGAGCCGTGCTCCGGCTCGGTCAGCCCGAAGCAGCCGATCAGCTTCCCTCTGACCATCTCGGGCAGGTACTTGCGCTGCTGCTCCTCCGAGCCGAACGCGTGCAGCGGGAACATGCACAGCGAGCTCTGCACCGACACGAAGCTTCGCAGACCGGAGTCCACCCGCTCCAGCTCCTGGCAGATCAGTCCGTACGACGTTGGACTGAGCCCCGCGCCGTACAACGGTAGCGTCGCGCCGAACACTCCCAGCTCGGCCAGTCCCGGCACGAGCTGGCGCGGGAACTCGCTCCTCTCGAACGCATCCCGGACGATCGGCTGCGCCTCGCGATCGCAAAACTCGCGGAGCGTCTGCTGGACGAGTCGCTCTTCAGGCGACAGCTCGACATCGAAATAGTTCAGCACCCTTCGCGTCCTTTACTCGCTTCTATCGGTCAGATCGGCGGGGAGCTGGATCCACCTAGCGCGACTGCCGCCTCCAGGATCTCTCGGTACACCTCCCGCCAGTCCCGGGCCGGCGGCTGCGCGTCGAGTATGACGCCGCCTGGCCCCCAGGTCACCTTGCTCGCGGCCGGGTTGGAGAACTGCCGTCCATCCGCGAGCACGAACGTGGGACTGTTCAGCACCTTGATGACCTCCCATCCGTGGTGCGACTCGGCCAGGATCTGTTCCCGATCCTGGCCGGTGTCCCACTCAGCGAGAAAACGCTCCACGTCCAGCCCGGACTCTGCCGCGATGTCACGCAGGACGTGCCGCATCGAGATGCAGCGACTCTCCGCGAAGTACGCCGCCCGGACGTTCCAGCTAAACGCCCATGCCAGAGCATCGCCCTGCCGCTCAGAGCACTTGATCGCCTCGAAGGCCGGCAGGATCGTGGCCGGGTACTCCGAGTCGCGTGCCTGCCAGGGCCCGATTGGCAACGTCAGATCCTGGCGCGCCATCAGGACGATCTCCTTGTCCACGATCTGCTTGGGCGTAGGTTTGCTGTTCTTGATCTCCAGCGCCAGCGTCTTCCAGGCGATCCGGAGGCGGCCCCGATAGCCGTCCCAGACCTGTCGTAGGCGGTACACCGCCATGTAGGCCCACGGTCAATGGATATCTGAGTACAGGTCAATCGTCGGTAGGGCAGTCGCCACATCGCCTCCTGTTCTCGCGTCCGGTCGGTTCGAGAGACCGATCGAGCCCGCCCGTCGGTCGCTCTCGGTCGCAGCCGCTCGCATGCTTTCATCGCCGATTGTAGGGCGCCGCGCGAGAGCGCCGACCGATAGCGGCGCCAACACCGCGGCATCCGGGCTTGTCGGCTATCCAAAGACTCCGCCAACCTGTGTTGGACGGGACCATTGTCGGGGGGCTGCTTGCTGCGCCCGTGCAAGATCGCAGGCTAGCGCGCCGGCGCCAGCGGGCGCAGCACGCAGCGCCCCTGCCGGCCGGCCCGCGCGGGGGCATGTCTCGGTGACACGCCGGGCCAAAACGGTGGTCCTCTGGCAACTCGTAATACTCTCTGTCCGGTAGGATCGCGGGCTCTGCCGCGGCGTCGGGGCAATAACGAGCTACGATGGATTCAGGATGACAATGGGTCTGGGCTGGCAAGCACCCGGGCCCCATCTTTACGAAGCACTACGATGGATGGTTGTTCCCGATGAGAGTCATCCTCGTCCCTCTCACTCACCGAAATACGCGGCCTGAAGCTCCGGCGCGACCCGCACGGCTCCAGCGGCTCCGCTCAACACGCAGGCGCCCCGTTGCAGGACGTAGGCCCGGTCAGCGATCTCGAGTGCCTGGTAGGCGCGCTGCTCAACGAGCAGCACGGTCGTTCCCTCGCTCCGGATCTGCGCCACCAGCTCGAACACTGCCCGGATCAAGAGCGGCGCCAGGCCCAACGTCGGCTCGTCCAGCGCCAGCAGGCGCGGCCGGGCCATCAGCGCCCGCGCGATTGCCAGTTGTTGCTGCTCGCCGCCCGAGAGTCCGCCGGCCAGACCGGCGCGCCGCTGGCCCAATACTGGGAACCGCTCGTACATTGCGGCGATGTCGGATTGAATCGCGGCGGCCGAAGCGCGAAATGCCCGATGGAAGGCGCCCAGCAACAGATTGTCCTCCACCGTCTGGTCGCCGAACATCTGCCGCCCCTCGGGCACCATCGCCAGTCCGAGGCGTACCCGGCGATAGGTCGGCTCCGCGTCCAGGCGAACGCCGTTCAGCGTCATCTGCCCCGAGCTGACCGGTTCGAGCCCCGCGATGGCTCGCAGCGTCGTCGTCTTGCCGGCGCCATTCGCGCCGAGCAGCGCGACGATTTCGCCCTCCTTCACCTCGAGATCCAGGTCGTGCACAGCGGCCGCGTGGCCAAAGCGCACGGAGACTGACTCAAGACGCAGCATGATCCGGCTCCGGGGTCCCGAGGTAGACTTCGGCCACTCGCGCGTCAGCCCGGATCGCGGCCGGTGCGCCTTCGGCGATCACTCGACCGCGATCGAGCACCGTCACCTCGTCGCACAGCCTGAGCACCAGCTCCAGGTGATGCTCTACCAACAGTACCGTCGTGCCGGCCGCGCGGGCGTCACGGATCGTGGCCTCCAGCGCCTCTACCTCTCGCCCACTCAAACCAGCCGCCGGCTCGTCCAGCAGTAAGAGCCCCGGCCTCGCGGCCAATGCGCGGCCCAGCTCAACTCGCCGCTGAAGTCCGTGCGCGAGCGCGCCTGCCGAACGGTCCAGCAGTTGGCCAAGCCCAAGACTCCCGCCCAGCGCGCGCGCCTCGTCTCGTGCTCGCTCCGTCTCCCGCCTCACCGACGGAAGCCCCGCCAACACTGCGCCGAACGGCGTGGAGCGGACGGGCCGCTGGCCGATCCAGAGGTGGTCCAGGACGCTCAGATCGCCGAACACCCGCGGGTTTTGAAAGGTCCGCGCCATCCCGAGCGCAGCCCGTCGATGGGAGGGCAGCCGACTCACCTCCCGCCCAGCCAGCAGCACCTCGCCGGCGTCGGCGCTCAGGACGCCGGAGATCACGTTCAGCGCCGTCGTCTTCCCCGAGCCGTTCGGCCCAATCAGCCCGTGGATGGTCCCGGCCCGGACTGTCAGCGAGACATCCTCCAGCGCGCGCACACCCCCAAACCGCTTGCTGACCCCCACCAGCCTGAGTGCCGCGTCTCCGACAAGCCCCTCGGCGTTCTCCCCCCACTCACGCCACCGTCTCCCCTCGAGCAACCCGTAGCCTCCCAGCCCTTCGGGTCTCCCGGATCCCTCGGCTCCCTCGGCTCCGCGTCGCCCCCCCAGCCCCCCTGGCCACTCCAGTTTCTGAGCTCCCTGAGCTCTCTCTGGCCACTGCGCCTCATCCGGCCCCTCTGACCTCTGCGCCCCCGGTGGTCCCGCTGGTCCTTGGAGTCCCGTGAGTCCTCTGGGTCTCCTGAGCGCATCGTCGCCCTGCCCGGCCTCCGGTGATCTACCGGCCCTC
>JADZDV010000013.1 GCA_020850915.1 Chloroflexota bacterium
CGGGAGCGCACCAGGGGGTGGTGAGCCGCCGGTGTGGGGCTGTCCGTCAGTTGCTGGCGTGGTTGTCGCCGCCATCCCAATCCCTCCGTGGGCGGGTAGACCTGGGCGCTTACCGGCCCCGGTCTACCCGACCAGGGGACGATGGGGCTGGCTCAAGGAGCCCCAGGGAAGGGGGCGCGACGGGAACCCCTGGGGGTTGCGACCACGCTCGCAAGACACTGACGGGCACCCCCGGTGGGTGTATGCGTTTCGATCAGGAACACCTGTCTGATACACTTTGCGCTGAGAGACGCACCGTCACACGGCGCTGGTGCCACTGTCTCACCGGACCGACCATGCCGGGGGATCTATGGACGCGAGATCGCTCCTCGACCTTGGATTGCTGGTAGCGCGACTGTTCCTGGCGGTCACCTTCGCGGTCGCTGCGCTGGCGAAGCTCCGGAGCCCTGCTTCGACGCGCGAGGCGATGGCCGAGTTCGGTATTCCGGCGGCGCTCGCGGGCTCCGCGGCCGTCGCGGTACCGCTGGTGGAGCTCGCCGTCGCCGCGGCGCTGGTCTTCGTCCCCACGGCCTGGTACGGCGCGGTCGCCGCGGTCGCGCTTCTGACGGTCTTCGTGCTGGCCATGCTCGTGAACCTGGCCCGTGGTCGGCGACCGGATTGCCGGTGCTTCGGCGAGGTGACCTCACAGCCGATCGGCTTGAAGACGGTCCTCCGGAACGTCATCCTGGCAGCCATCGGACTCTTCGTGGCTATCCAGGGACCGGCCGATCCTGGGCCGAGCGTGTTCGCCTGGCTGACACCGCTCTCGGTCTCGGACCGGGTCTTCGCGGCCGTCATGATCGCGTGCATCGGACTGCTGGTCGTCGTGGCCTGGATCATCGCTCAACTGCTGGCTCAGAACGGCCGGCTGCTGAATCGGCTGGAGGCCCTCGAGGAGTTTGTGGCCGGTGGCGCGGCTGGCCTCGAGGCGATGACAGCAAGCCGCGGAGCTTCTTCAGCTCAGAACGGGATCATGCCTCAACCAACCGCCGCGCCGGCCTCCGGCCCCGGGCTTCCCCTGGGCACACGAGCGCCGTCGTTCGAGCTGCCCGGCGTCGAGGGAGAGCTCCGAAGCCTGGACGGCTTGCTGGCATCGGAAGTCCCGGTCATGTTGGTCTTTGCCGATCCAGGCTGTGGTCCATGTAACGCGCTGATGCCGGAGATTGGGACATGGCAGCGCGCCTACAGCGACCTGTTGACGATTGCGCTGATCAGCCGTGGGACGCCCGACTCCAATCGAGCGAAGCGCGACCAGCACGGTCTACAGGCGATCGTGCTCCAGGCCAACTACGAGGTCGCGGATAGCTTCGAGGCGCACGGCACGCCGAGCGCCGTGGTGGTCAACGCTGACGGGACGATTGGCAGCTTCGTTGCCGCGGGGGCGGATGCCATTCGTGGGCTGCTGGCAGACACCCTCCAGAGACTGTCATCGCCGCCGGGTGAGCAGCCTCAGCTGCTCCCGATGGCGGGCCAGCACGATCACCAGCACACCCCGACCGGCGCAGGCATTGGACGGCCGGCGCCAGGTTTCGAGCTTGACGACCTCGACGGGCGACAGGTCGGTGTCGGCGACCTCCGCGGTGAGCGCACGCTGCTGCTGTTCTGGAACCTTGGCTGCGGCTTCTGTCAGCAGATGCTGCCGCGCCTGAAGGAGTGGGAGGCGAGTGCGCCTCCGGGCGCGCCGCGGCTTGTCCTCGTCTCCAGCGGGTCCAGAGAGGACAACCGGGCCATGGGCCTCCGGTCGACCGTCCTGATCGATCCTAGCGGGAAGATCGGTGGAAGCTACCAGGCTTACGGGACACCGATGGCGGTCATGATCGATGCGAACGGCACGATCGCCTCGAACGTCGCGGCAGGCGCCGAGGAGGTCATGAGACTCGCGGCCTCGGACGCTGGACGTTCCGTGCCGGCAGCAGGTTGAAGGGGGCGGGCTGGCCGGCACAGCCGGCCAGCGCCGGCTAGAAGAGCTTCGCCATGACCCGGCTGAGCGCCTGCCAGGAGTACCGATCCTTGAACAGCTCGTAGGCTTGTGAAGTCAATCGCTCGCGGAGGTCGGCGTCGGCCATGAGTCGAGCGCACTGCGCAGCGAAGGCAGCAGGGGAGTCGCCGACCAGGAAGTGCTCGCCGGGCACCGCTGCAATGCCCTCGGCGCCAACTGTCGTTGCCACGACCGGTCGACGGTGCGCGAACGCCTCGATGATCTTGATGCGCGTCCCACCGCCGGCCCGTACCGGAACGATGGCAGCGCCCGCGCGCTCGTACCACGGCGCGACGGAACCCACCCGCCCAACTAGCCGGACCTCTGGCTGGACAGAGTGCGACTGGAGACGCGGAGAGGCACCCCCGCCGACAACGGCGACTTCAAAGGGGCATGGCGCGACCAGGCGTAAGATCGGCAGCACCTGGTCGCAAAAGAACCGTACGGCGTCTTCGTTGGGGTAGTAGCCCATCGTGCCAACGAACAGCAGCGTGAACACCCCGGATTCGGGGCGACGCTGCCGCCTGTCGGGCGCTGGGAGGGCGTTCGGTAGGACGCATAGCTCGGCTGTGGACCGGCCCCTGAGCAACTGCCGGTCCGCGTCTGAGCAGACATACACGCGATCAAAGGATCTGAGGACCTCGGCCTCCAGCGCACCTGCACGATCCGCGTCACGCGACGCGCTCTCCGCCTCGGCGACCAGACCGCTGAGCCGGTATAGCTCTGCCAGTCTCCGGCCGGTTCTGGATTCCACGTCGTCGAGGTCGAGATGTCGCTTCCTTACGGCCACACTGGCAAGGAGGGAGTAGGCGACCGGCAGAGTCGCCAGACGAAACACGTGGAGAACGGCGAACGACTCGCCGACGAACGGCGTCTCCGAGGCGGAGGGCTGCAGCCCGGGTCGGGTGACCGAGATTCGCCGACAGAGGCGAGCCAGCTCGTCAGGAACGGGCACAAACGGGGGGTAGAGCCCGGCGACGTGCAGGCTGAGCTCGAATCGCTCGGCGAGCGCATGCAGCACGGCGCCGGCGCGCATCGCCAGGCCATTGCCGGTCAGACACGGCACGACGGGGGTGAGGTAGAGCAGGCTGTCTCGCGGCATGGCGCTCCCGAGGGCGTACTCACCCGTTCTGGGCGGCATCCCGCTGAGAGGCGCTGCCGATGTGCCCGGCACGCGCCGAGGACATCCGATCCAGGTGGTCGAGCATCGCCCTGGCTTCGCGACGTATGACGTCGTCTTCGTCCGACACGGCCGCCCGCAAGGCCGGCCTGGCCAGGGGGCCCAGACGAAGAACGGCGGTCCAATCGCGCGCGCCGGCACCAAGCGCGACGTACGCGCGAAGCGTGACTTGATCGATCTCGGGCGTCTGCGCGCCTGAGGAAGCCCGCTCCAGCAGACCCGCGGCCGCCGCGGCGCGGACCGACGCGACAGGGTCGGCGAGGAGGCCGCTCAGAGTCGAGTGGATCTCCTCGCCGGGCATGTGAGCCAGCGCCTCCGCGGCGCGCGTGCGGATCGAGCCGTCCTCGCTCCTCAACGCCCAGTGAAGCACCGGAAGCGCCTGCCGGTCGCCTGTGCTGCCAAGAGTCGACAGGGCCATGGTCAGCGCGAACCGGCGCGGCTGATCGGGCAGCGGCGGGCCTTCGTCCCAGGAAGGCGTGGGCATCAACGTCGCCGCGCGCCGCGGCGAGAAGACACCCTGCTCCAGCGTGTGGAGCAGTGGCTGCCATGCCGCGTCGTGGGATTCCGGTTGCATCAGGACTCGGTAGCGTTTGCCAAGTAGGTAGGCCGCGTGGATCATCCAGCCTTCCACGGACACGACGAGGTCGGTGAGCCGCAGGAGGTGGATGAGCTGCCGCATGACGAAGCTGGCGTAAGGCAGCGGTCGGACATCGTCCTCGGCGGACCGCGCGCCCTCACCATCCGAGGGATCGGGCGCCACAGAGACATGCCGGCGCGCGTCCGGGGCCATGAGCGCGACCACCCGCGTCGCCACGGCTGATGACCCCCAGGGAGTACCGTTCGGGCAG
>JADZDV010000014.1 GCA_020850915.1 Chloroflexota bacterium
AGCGGCCTGCAGGGGCTGGCTTCCGGCAAGGAGTTCGTCACCCCCGGGCTGACCGGCCTCGGCTCGGTGCGCCTGGGTTCCTTCCCCTACAGCGTGGACGCCTATCCGGAATACACTCGCACCGCCGACGACATGGCAGGCGTCTCTCGCGACGACGTCCGCGCCTACACGATGTACGACAGCTTCTCGCCGATGGTGCTGTACAGCATCGAGGAGTGGGGCCTCTGCCCGCCTGGCGAGGGGCTCGCCTGGCTGAAGGAGACGGACACCAGCTTCGAGGGCTCCGTGCCGATCGACACCGGTGGCGGCCACCTCTCCTCGGGCGCGACCTCCGGCATGGCGCTGGTGGCGGAGGCGATCCAGCAGGCCCGCGGCGATGGTGGCGAGCGCCAGGTCAGGGACTGTTACGTGAGCCAGTACACCCACACCGCTTTCCTGACCGGCATCTTCAAGCGGGACGTGCGATGAGCCGTCCGCCAGCCCGCCGCTCCCCGGCGCGCGTCTACGGAGGACTCCGTTGGTCTCCACGGATTACCGCGAGCCACTCCCGGCCATTCCCGAGTACGAGCAGCCGGCCTGGGACGGGGCGCGCGAGCAGAAAGTCATGCTCCAACGCCGCGCCGACTGCCAGCAGCTCGTCTACCCTGTCAATTCCTGGTGGGAGCGCCGGCTGAGCGACGCGCGGGTGCCCCAGGGGCGCTTCCTGGTCTTCGCCGACCTCAAGGACCATCCCCAGGTCGTCGCTAACGAGCCCATGCCCCTCGCCCAGACGCCCCACTGGGGCCCGATCTACACCGGCGGGATGCCCTGGCAGTTCAGCAAGAGCCCCCCTCGGCCCGATCCGGCCCGCCCGGGCCCCGGGCGCGCAGATCCGCGAGGTCATGGCCAAGCTGGGCATCATCCTCGACGAGTCGGCCGCGGCGTCCCCGGGCCCGGACCGCAACCCGTTCAAAGTCCCGACGAGCGGGAGACCGGGCTGATGCACGAGCACGAGCTGGAAGACGTCCGGGTCCTCGACCTCACCTCCGGCCAGGCGGACCCCTCCTGCACGATGCTCCTCGGCGATAGCGGCGCCGACGTTGTCAAGGTCGAGCCGCCGAGCGGCGACGCCACCCGCGGCATGCCGCCGTTCGTCAACGGCGAGTCGCCTATCTTCCTGGCGCTCAACCGCGACTAGCGGAGCGTCGTGCTGGATCTCACGTCGCGCGAGGGCCAGGAGGCCCTCCTCCGCCTGGCGCAACAGGCGGACATCGTCGTCTCGGACCTCGACGCTCGGGAGACACGCCGGCTCGGCCTGGACTACGAGACGGTCGAGCGGCTCAACCCGACCGTCGTCTACTGTTCGATCTCCGATTTCGGCGAGCGCGGCCCGCTGGCCGACCTGCCGGGCTCGGAGCCGGTCATCCAGGCGATGACAGAGTACTGGGCCTCGATGGGCGCCATCGGCAGGCCGCCGCTCCGCACCGGCGCGGACATCGCCGAGATGAATACCGGCCTGATCGCCTTCGACGGCGTCCTGGCGGCCTACGTCTACCGTCTGGTCCACGGCGTCGGCCAGCGCGTGATGACGAGCAAGCCCGCCAGCCTGCTCCACCGCCGCGCCACCCTCTGGGCTGCCCAGAGCAACCCGGACGATTGGTCCGGCTTCCACCTGGACACCTACGTCAAGCCGCCGGACCACGGCTACCTGTGCGCCGACCGCCCGATCTCCTTCAACCTCCACCGTGGCAGCCAGGAGGCGTACGACACCCTGCACCTGGAGCTGGAGCTGGGCATGGACGAGGCGTTCGGCGACCCCCACTTCGACGTCCCGCGGGAAGTGGACCACCCGACCGCCGGCAAGCTCCAGCTCGTCGCGGAGCCCCGGCAGTTCTCCAACCCACCGGAAGCGCCATTGAGGCGACCGCCGCTGCTGGGCGAGCACACGGAGGAGGTGCTGGGGAATTGCGAAGGGTGAAGGGTGAAGGGTGAAGGGTGAAGAGGGGAAGGGTGAAGAGTGAGGGGGGAAGAGTGAAGGGTGAAGGGTGAAGGGTGAAGGGGGGAAGGGGGGCTGGGGCGTGGGACGTAGCGCCCACGCTACCGTGCTGGCAGGCTGGCGAGGAACTCCAGCGCGGACCGATCGCTCTCCGGGGTGGGTTCGGCGCCCACGGTAACGACCCGAGCGCCCAGGTCCGTCATCGCGGAGGTGAAGCGCGCAAGCTGGTCGACAGCCGTTACGCGTGCTCCAAGCCAGCCGCATCGTTCGTCCGCCTCAGGCGACTGATCGGCCGGCGGTTTGATCCAGAACGCGAGCTGCCCGATCGCGGCGAAATCCGGTGGCGAGCCACGGAAGTCCTCCAGGTCCCCGAGGCCGGCTGGGAACGGCAACGAGTCGCGCTCGGCGCCAATTTCCGTCTCGGTCCGCGGCAGCATGCACGGCAGGGCGTCGACCATCGCCACACCGCGGACCGCTTCCGGATAGGACAGCGCGAACATCTCGGCCACCTGGCCACCACGGCCTTCTCCATAGACGAGCGCTCTCAGCGATGTTTCGCGGCCGACGTGTTGGTCCGTCTGCTCCATCATGTCGTAGAGACTCGGGAGCAGGTCGATGATGGCTGCCCGGATCTCATCCTCGGTGCTCCAATCACCGTAGTCGATCGTAGGTGCCAGGACGAGCCAGCCTGCGCGCTCGGCTTCGTCGATGAACGGCGCCGCGGTCAGTGGTCCGGTCGACGTCTCGTCGTGCAGCACCAGCAGGACGCGAAGATCCCCCGAGGTGGGAGCAGAGCTCGGAACGTAGACCAGCGTCCCGGCATCGGCGGTCGCTTCGTTCGGGGGCACGGTCCGGATGGCGCGGACCGGCCCGACCATGAGCGCCGTGCTGGCAGACAGTCCAACCAGCAGCGCGGTCGCGACGGCCAGCACGGCAGCCCGGTGGACGAGCGGCGCGGTTGGCGCTTCCAGCCAGCGGGAGAGGCGTCCCGGCAGCGCTCCCAGGTCGTCCCAGAGCAGTACGAGCGCCCAGACGAGCCCAACGGTCACCGACTGCAGCAGTGTATTGGCCCAGCGCGAGCGGTCGTAGAGGCCGATCACGTCCAGGTTGTAGACCGCGACGATCACGATGAGATGCAGGCCGTACGCGAGCAGAGCTGCCTGGCCAAGCGGCAGGAGCAGCCTGCCGCACAGGCGATGGATCGGCCGCCAGAGCTGGTCGACGAGCGAGAAGTAGAAAGCGGCCGCGATGACGAAGACCAGGACGCGTCCCCATGCCACTGAGGGCTTGTCGAAGACGACGTCGTAGATCGGGCCGAGCTTGTTCAGCAGCGGCCAGCCCATGAGCCGCCCGGTATTGTGGCCCCAGTCCAGCAGGACCAATCCCAAGAAAGCGACCGAGCAGACTAGCAGGCTGGGCCAGCCCCGAACGGGCGAGAGCCGGGCGGCCAGCCGATCGCGGTGGTAGCCCATGACCAGCCCGATCGCGAAGTAGAGCTGCCACGCGGCCACTGGGAAGTACACGGCGCTGTCAACGACCCAGGGAATGGCCGCCTGGGCGGGGAAGAACTGGTACGTCAGCCAGAGCAGGGCCGATCCCGCGATGACGAAGCGGGTGCGCCCGGTCGTGAGCAGGTGGAACAGGATCGGCGTGGCGGCGATCATCACGGTGTACATCCACAGAATGTCGGTGCCGTGATAGGTGTAGTGCAGCGTCAGCGTGCCGACAACCAGCTCCAGGGGATCCGTCAGTCCCAGGCCATAGGCGCGGTCCAGCCACAACCGAAGATTGGTGAACGTGAAGAGGCTGACGAACAGCAGGGTCAGGCCAACCGTGACCGCGTAGAGCAGCGCGGCGCGGCGGAGGATCGCCTCGGTGGTCGCGGTCCAGCCATCGCGTAGAAAGCGGCGTCCGTAGACCATCCCCATCACGAAGCCGGAGAGGAATACGAAGCCCTCAGCGGCCGAGACGAGAAACGTGTTGCCACCGGTGATGGGCGTGATCCAGGAGCGACCGCCGAAGTGGTCGACGATCATCGCGAACACGGCAAAGCCTCGCAGGAGGTCGAGCCGGAGGTCGCGTCGAGAAGCGCCCGAGGGATACGCCCAGGGCGTCGAGCGGTCTATTCCCAGCAAGCTATTCGCCATGCGTCGTGGAGCATCCGGCAGCGGCTCCCCGTGCCACCAGAGTAGGAACGGTGCCAGGTGCCACTCGACCTGACTGCGAGGGTTGCGGGGAACAGTGGTGACCGTAGGCGATCAGGGATCGAGCGCGCGCCGCGATCCAGCCTCCAGCGCGGCGCGGCCGGCCGGTCGGCGGGGCGCAGCTCGCCAAGCTCGCGGCGGATGATGACGCTGGCCTGGCGTGAGGCGTCATCTGGCCCAGCGATGGTTTCGTAACCCAGTGTCTTGCCAGTCCACGCC
The DNA here is from genome assembly GCA_020850915.1 of Chloroflexota bacterium. The sequence continues at coordinate 4,399 of JADZDV010000014.1, forward strand.
CGGCCAGTCGCCAGCATGGGGGAACGCGGCCAGGTCGCTGGTAGTCGAGGCGATCACCATATCCACCCAGATCCATCGTCTGCGCACGGCAGTGTGCACACAGGATGCCCGCGACCGGCTGGGGCTTGCGACGAGCGGAGCTGGTGATGGGGAAGGAGACCAGGGCTCGAAGAACCGCGGCGAGCTGGTCCACCCCGGCTCGGACACGTGCGACCTTCTCTCGCGTGGCGCGATCCGCCACGGCTGCTGCCCGCACCTGCCTCCGCACCTCCGGTGTGAGGTCGATGGACAGTCGAGCGCGACCCGTCGAAGCCATCGTGACACCACCCGCTCAGGAAGCACCACATTTCCAG
>JADZDV010000015.1 GCA_020850915.1 Chloroflexota bacterium
AAGGATAACGCAGTAGAAGACCGGCTGGCGGAGCCGGACCAGCCTCGTACGCGCGGGAACGGGTGCAGGGGCCGACTGACTCCGGGAGGGATGTCTGCAACGGCGCGATCCTTCACTTCGTTAAGCGTGACAGGAGGGAACGTTCAGGACGGCAGATCGTTCGTTCACGATGAGAGCGCCCCTCCTGTCATCCTGAGAGGCTGTGATCTATTGGCGAGGACACCCGAGCACACACAACTCTTGTGGTCACGGGCGCAGCATCACCACAAGAGTTGTGTACGAGCCCACCGCCCGGCAACAGGATCACAAACTCTGAGCACAGCGAAGGATCTCCACCCTTTTCGCGCTGATCTCGCTAGCACCTGTCAGCCTGCCAGCCTCAGGGCCGCGGCTGGGGCTGGGGCTGGGCGGCGTCCTGGCCGATGAGCCCGGATTGGAGGTGGATCGGGCCGACGGGGAGGGTTTCCACGGTGGCCGTCTGGGGGCCGCTGCTGGGGCGGCGGAGGACAGCGCGCTGGAAACGCTGGACGACGCTATCACCCATGACCACCGGCGTGGAGGCGGGCAGGCCGTAGAGTCGGATGCTGTCCGCTTCGCTCCAGTTCGGGTAGCGGCTGACGTCCGGCGTGGCTCGGTAGAAGCTCTCGATGGCCGGGTCGGTCAGGAGCGCGAGGCGCCCAGTTCGGACCGTGTCCCAGTCGCCGGTCGGCAGTTCGGGCGCCTGGGGCGGGATCTGGAACTGCGAGGTGAGCCAGTCGTCCTTGCCGGCGTCGTGGAGGATGTCAAAGGTGTTGGCCAGGTTGGCCTGGTTGGTGGTCGGGTCCCACTGGAGCAGGGCGCTCTCAGTGGCCTGGTAGATCAGGCCGTCCAGGAGGCTGAAGCGATTAGAGACCGGCACGCCGAGGAGTGGCGAGTCGCCCAGGGCGCGGAAGGCGCTGTAGAAGAACGCGGCAGCGTCGTTCGTGACGGACTGGCCGAGCAGGTGCTGGTCGCGGCGGACGGCCGTGCGGGCGAAGAAACGGCCGCCGGAGACCGGGCTGGTCAGCAGGCTCGCGCCGGAGAGGGTGGTGCTATCGCCGCCGGGGGTTGTCCAGAAAACCGTCTGGTCGTCCTGGACAAGCTGCGCGGCCGGGCCGACGGCGGCCGGATCGCCGGGGTTGAAGGTGAAGGAGCGACCGTCCGCCAGGTCGAAGCCCTGGATCGGTGAGCCAGCCGTGCTGGAGCAGCCCTGCCAGCTCACGAGGCTGCCGGAGACGACCGGCGCGGTGATGGTGCGCGCATCCGCGGGCAGCGGCGCCGGCAGGCCGGTGGCGAGATCCAGGCCGCGGAGGGGGGTGGCCGCGGCGCAGACGCCGTCCTGGGCGGGCTGGAGGTCGAGATGCTCGCGCCAGACGACTAGCAAGCCGGACAGCGATGGCTGACCTGCAGCGGCGCCCTGGGCGATCGTGGCGGTCTGGCGGCTGTTCAGGTCGAAGGCACGGAGGTCGGCCGGCTGCATGGTGAGCTCGGCGAGCGAGGCGCCCGCGGCGGCATCCGGCCACTCCGACCAGACGACTGTCGAGCCGGAGATGGTGGGCCAGGCGCGGAAGCCTGGCGCCGAGGCGACGACGAACCGCTCGCCGCTAGCGAGGTCCGCGGCCCGGACCAGCGTGCCGTCGGTTGTGGTCTCCGTCCAGACGACCACCTGGCCGTCAATGGCCGGCTGGCCGTAGCGGCCGAGCTGATCGGTGAGCTGCCTGATGTTGCCCGTCGTCAGGTCCTGGATGAGGAGCGTCGAGAGGGCCTGGCCCTGGTCGGAGGCGGCGCCGGCCTGGCTCTCGAGCCAGACGAGGTTGTTGCCGGAGAGGGCCGGGGCGGTCTGGAAGGTAGAGCCATCAGCACCAGCCTTGAAGTGCTGGCCTGTTTGGAGCGCCAGGCCATCCAGGCGCGGGCGGCCGCTGGAGAGATCGGACCAGACGACGCGGCCTCCGTTGACGGCGGGGGCGCCGAACACCTGGCCGCTGGGGACGCGAACGCGGATCAGATCGCGGCTGTCCGCCAGGTGAGGGGCGCTCTCTATGGGGATGCCGAGGCGGTAGAAGACGTCGGGATCGATGCGCTCGCCGGTGGAGAGGCGCTCGAAGCCGAGGTGGAGGTGCGGGAAGCCCTCGGTACCCTGGGCGCCGAGCATGCCGAGCTTCTGGCCGGCGTTCACGCAGGTGCCCGTGGTCAGACCGTAGGCGAGGGCATCCATGTGCATGACGCGGGCACGCAGGTCCAGCGAGGCGTTCTCGAGCCAGATGCCGTTGGGACCGCCCGCGGGATCGGAGGTGAGGACGACGCGGCCGGAGAAGGGAGCGAAGACGGGGCTGCCGCGCCCGTTGTTGGCGGTGCCCGGGATGATGATGTCCCAGGCGAGGTGCTCGGTGCCCAAGCTCGCCACCCCGCCGGCGCCGCGGATCTCAAGGGCGAGGTCCAGGCCGTAGTCGCCGCGGAAGCCGAAGCTGATGTTCTGCTGCCCGAGCGGCGCGGCGAGGGGCGAGAGCAGCTTCAGCAGATGGGAGTTGTCTGTGATGGCGCGGTGGTAGTCGAGGGCGGCCTGGAAGCGGCGGACGTACTCGAAGCCGGTCACGTTGCCGTCGCTGGCGCCGGTCACGTTGCCGGCGCCGTCGATGGCGCCGAAGTAGGCCGCGGCGATCTGGGCTTCCTGGCTGTAGCTGCGCTGCAGGCGGGCGACCAGCTCGGCGCCCCGGAGCAGGTTGGTGCGGACGTCAAAGGGGTTGTCGCCAGGCTGGAACTTGTCCGGCATGAGCTGCATGAGGCCCATGGCGCCAGCCGGCGAGACGGCGCGCTCGCCAGAGCCCTCGACGTCGATCAGCGAGGCCATGATGGTCGGATCGGCACCCGCGGCCCTGGCGGCGGCCTCGATGAGGCTGGAGTAGTAGTTCGAGCCGCTGCACGCGCCCGTCCAGGGGGTGGCGCCGTCCGGCCAGAAGATGGCGCTGGTGGCGGACTCCCAGGTGCGTGGCTGGCCGATGGCGAGCGGCCTGCCGTTTTGCCTGGCCGCCTGCCTCGCCAACTGGTCCGCCGACAGCGTCGGCTCCGGCGTCGTGATCGGCACGGCCTCGAGGGTTGGGATGAGGATTGGCACGGACTGCATGGTCGGCCGCGGTCCGATCGTCGGCGGCGGGGTGGGCACGGTCGGCGTCGCGGTGGCAGTCGGAGCGACAGGCTTGCTGCTGCTCGAGTGGTTGTTGCTCACGGAGCGGTTGTCGTTGCTGTTGGAGTTGCTGTTGTTAGACTTCGAGCCTGAGCCCTGACTGCCCGAGCTCTGGCCGGGGCTCGGCGTGGCAGTCGGGGGCGGCGGGGCCTTGGTGGGCGTCGGCGCGCCGCCGCGGCTGGAGAGGTTCGACCTGCCGTCGTTGGGACTGGATGACTGAGCGGCTCTAGGAGTGGGTGTGGGTTGCGAGGGGCTGGCCAGTGCGGGCGCGGACGGCGGAGGCAGCACGGCGAGCGCGGCGCTGAGCAGGAGACTCAGGCTGGCGAGGCGAATCCAGAAGTGAGATCGCAACGACGACTCCGAAAACATGCAGGACGGCGCGACACCAGGTACTAGCGGCGGGACACGACCCTACAGAGGGTAAGGGTAGACCGTTGAGATTGGCAAGCGAGGTCGTGACGCGGCCGTTGAGGAAGGGAAACTGGACTCTGACAGCGGAAACGACTCAACCGTCCCTCTACCATTCCCCCGGGCGACGGTCTCACAGCCTTCAACGTACCAAGGTGACGCGTGGTCGCGTAAGAGTGCGCCCGCGGGTTCTTTCGCGCACTCATCGTAGCGCCGGCCGGGGCGCGTCTGTGCTGACACGTGTCCCGAGATGCGGAGGGCGATTGTCCCACCGTCAGTCGAGCCCGTGGTCGCCCGCGACGAGGATGTTCTGGCCGGTGACGAAGTCCGAGGGTGACGCGCTACCGCGCCGTGACGGTGAAGCGGCGTGGGTAGCGGTGCATCGGCTCGCAGCCGGTGGCAGTGATGCGCATCAGGTGACCGAGCTGCACGCCCGCTTTCTCGTCCAGGGTGATGACGTTCGGCTGGACGACGACCGTCATGTTCTCCTGGAAGGTGAAGTCAGGCACGGGCTCGTGCAGGGTGGCGCGGTTGCGCAGGACTGGCGGGAGGTAGCCGCCGCCGTAACCGTGGAGCAGGTCGTCATAGATCGTGAAGCCCTCGTCTTCGATGAACTGGACGGCGTCCACCACCTGGTGCGCCGTGGCGCCGGGCTTCAGCACGTCGGCGACGGCGGTGAAAGCGCGCTCACAGAGGTCGTACAACTGCTGGTACAGGGGCGGCGGATCCTCGGCGACGGCGTACGGCCGGAGGATCTGGGCGGGATAGCCCCAGTAGCTGGCGCTCACCTCGGTGATCAGGATGTCGCCGGCCTGGATGCTCCGCGCGGCGCTGTATTGCGACGGCACGCAGATCTCCGGGCGGTGCATTGAGGTGGTCGTCATGTAGTGGATCTCGTTGGTGGCCCAGTCGCCGAGGTAGGTGTTCTCGACGATGCGGGGCAGGTCGCGCTCGTCGAGGCCCGGCCGGAGCTCGCGCTCGATCGCCTCCATGCCGCGGTCGGTCAGCTCGGCGGCGCGGAGCATTCGCTCGATCTCCTCCTGGCCCTTCACCAGGCGGCACCGGACGAAGCCGCGCGTCCAGTTGACCAGGGCGATGCCCGGTAGCTCCTGGCGGAGAAGGTCCACCTCGTACCAGGGGACGTCGCCCACGAGACCGAGGCGGGCGGTCTCCAGCTTGCGGGCCTTCAGTTCGGCGATGAGCGTGACCGCGCTGTTGGGGCCGCCCCAGCGGACGTCGGCGATGGAGGCGAGGCGGCGGGCCATCGGCACATGGTTGTAGAGCTGGAGGAGAAGGGTGGGCTCACCTTCGATCGGGAAGACGAGGTGGGCCTTGCCGGTAACCAGGAAATTCGAAAGGTAGGGGACGGAGACGGCCTCGCGGCCGCGGGTGCCGAAGACGACGATGGCGTCGAGGTTGTCCCGCGCCATGGCGGCGCGAACGATCCGGTAGCGGCGCGCGTACTCGGCCTCGGTGAAGCGAGGGAAAGAGGCGTCTGGCATGCTAACCTTCTCGGTCTGTGGTCTGGAAGGCGGGCAACGGGTCGGGAGCGAGAGGCGAGCGCGTACGCGGCGCCCGCGGGGAGTCATCACGGGATGAGGGCGACCTTGCCGAAGACCGCGCGGTCGGACAGGAGCTGCTGGGCCTCGCCAGCCCTGGAGAGCGGGAGGGTCCGATCGACGACCGGCTTGACCCTGCCGCTGGCCAGCAGCGGCAGGACCTGCTCGCGAAAGCTGGGAACGCTGCGAGCGTGTTCGAGCGGGTCGGCCATAGCGAAGCCGTGGACCTCGACGCAGTTGCGGATGAAGTCCCAGAGGTTCAGGTGGAGGTCCGCGCCGCTCGGGCCGCCAAAGCAGACCAGTCGACCGCGGGGCGCCAGCGCCGTGAGGCTACCGGCGAACGTGGCCTGACCGACGCCCTCGACGACGACGTCCACGCCGCGGCCGTCGGTCAGCTCGCGCACCTTCTGGGACCAGGAGGCGTCGCGGTAGCTGACCGTTTCGTCGGCGCCGATCTCGTGGGCCTGGGCGAGCTTCTCGGGGCTGCCGGCGGTGGCGATGACGCGTGCGCCCAGCACTCTTGCAAGCTGGATGGCGGAGGAGCCGATGCCGCTGCCGCCGGCCTGGACGAGCACGGTCTCGCCGGGCTGGAGGCGGGCGCGCGTGGTGAGGGCGTGCCAGGCAGTGATGAAGCCGACGTTGGCGACCCCGGCCTCGGCGTCCGAGAGGTTGTCCGGCGCGGGGTAGAGCAGGTCCGTCTGGGTGACGACCAGCTCGGCGTAGCCACCGCCGGGGACGCGGCCGAAGACGCGCTGCCCGGTCTTCCAGGGGCCGGCCGCCGTGACCACCTCGCCGCAGACCTCCAGACCGGGTGTCCAGGGCGGGTCGCCGCGTCCGCCGCCCTCGCGCTGCATGACGTCGGCGTAGTTGACGCCGGCCGCTCTGACGCGCAAGAGCGCCTGGCCCTCGCCGGCCACGGGATCCGGCGCGTCTTCATACGTCAGGACGTCCGGCCCGCCGGGCTGGTAGTAGCGTACGGCCTTCATCGAGTGCCTCCTTTGCTCGCGGGCTGTCGTGACGGCGCTTACTCGAGCGCCGAGGTCCGCTCAGGGTGCGGCGCTGGCGCGGGGGCGCTGCCGAAGTAGTCCCACCAGTAGGTGTCGCTGCAGAGCATACAGCGGAGCAGGAGAAGCCGCCCCTGGTCGCGGGGTCGGGAGGCGCTGGGCGTGCCGCCGGGCTGGGTGGAGATGGTAGTCGAGCCAGCGACCGGCCCGCCCTCGAGGGCATAGGACTGCTCGCACCTGGGGCATCCGCGGGGATACGTCATGGCCAGGGATAGGATACTTCATCGCGGAGGAGGCGCAGGATGGCCCAGGAGATCGTGGAGGTCCGCACGACCATCGATAGCAAGGAAGGGGCGGAGGTGCTGGCACGTGCTCTGGTGGAGGCGCGCGCCGCCGCCTGCGCCCAGGTTGTCGGTCCGATCCAGAGCTGCTACCGCTGGGAGGGCGCCCTGGAGACGGCGGAGGAGTGGCTGGTCCTGGTGAAGACCCGCCGGGACCGGTTGGGCGCCGTTGAAGCGGTCATCGCCGAGCGACATCCGTACGAGGTGCCGGAGCTGATCGCGCTGCCGGTGGTGTGGGGGACGGCAGCGTATGCGCGGTGGGTGGAGGAGGAGACGGGAGCAGTGTGAGACACCTTCGCCGCGCTGGGGGCCTGCCGTAGCTCGCTCACGCTGCCCACGGCGTCCCCGCTGCCTGGGACAAGTGCCGGGCGCCGCGTGGTCCCGGCGTTCATCATCGCCTGGGCGCCGAGCTCGATGGTCAGCTCGCCAGTCATCGGCAGACCGGCTTCGATCGCCTCCAGGACCTGGCGCGCCGTCGCGCCGTCACGCCGTAGCGACGGACGCGGTGCATGCGCGCCAAGGCCACGTCCACCGCCCCGCTCACGCACAGCGCCGCGATGGCCACCAGTTAGCGCGCCGTCGCCGGGAGCTGGCCGTTCGGCTGGACGCCGCCGTCTGGGGAGAGCCGGTTGCAGTCAGCCGCGGTCCGCCCGGCGAGGACCGGATCGACCTCGACGATAGACGGCCGCTCAGGAAGCTGGCTCTGACCAGTATCCCCAGCCTGGGCCTCCGGCGGGCCCGCGCCCGGGTGCAGCTCCGGGACGTCCAACGACAGCCAGGGTGGGACCCGCATGGTTGTGCGAGCAGCGTCCGCGGGTCTTACCGCGGCTCTGGTCGAGCCAGCCGTCCGCGGCGCCATCGCGCCTCGAGCGCCCACGCCATCGCCGGCTGACGCCGCGTCGACGACCGACTGGTACTGCCGCGTCAGCCCACCCTGACCAGCTCGGTGTCGTAGCGGGCCATCAGCTCGACCAGGGCCGCGGGATCCGGCGGGCCTGCCGTCCAGATCCGCGAGGCCTCCTCGAGAAACCGCAGTTGGTAGGACGTCATCGTCAGCAGGAGCCGCACCGGCTCCGTGCTTGCATTCGCGAACCGGTGGGGGGTGCCGGCCGGGATCATCACGAAGCTGCCCGGACCGTAGCGCCCTTGCTCGCCACCGGCCAGCACGTCCAGCTCACCCTCCAGCACGTACCAGCTCTCGCCGCCTCGGCGATGAATGTGGGGTGGCGGCGACGCCGCCCCGGCCGGCACCGCGATCTCCATGATCACCACCTGCTCGGCGGTGCGCTCGCCGTTCTCCTTGACCGTCAAACGCATCTGGCCGATGTTGAAGCCCGCGCCCTCGCCCGGATGCAGGGCGACAGCCTCGCTCTGCCCGTGCCGCCGGACCGCCGCGCCGAATGGAACCGTCATGAGCCGACCCTCCCGTGCTGGTGTATACTGGAGATCATCTCTAGAGTGGAACACTAGAGTTAAACTCTAGACTGAGAGTACAGCGAATGAATCAGCCTGTCAAGGGGGGCGGGGCGCGGGCGCGCCAGCGCGAGCGGTCGGACGCCACGCGCCGCCGGATCCGTGAGGCGGCGCTGCGCCTGTTTGTGGAGCACGGCTACCGGGCCACGACCATTGACAGCATCGCCGCCGAGGCGGGCGTCGCCGTCCAGACGGTCTACTTCGTGTTTGGCAACAAGCGCGCCCTGCTCTCCGAGATCCTCGACGTCGCCATTGCCGGGGACGACGCCCCCAGTCCGCTCCTCGGCCGGCCCTGGGTCGCGGAGCTTCGCCAGGAGGGCGACCCGGTTCTGGCCGTGCGCCTGCTCGCCCGGCAGGCCGCCGAGATCGTGGACCGCCAGGCCTCGCTCTTCCACGTCGTGCGCGGCGCGGCCGCTGTCGATCCAGAGGTTGAGGCGCTGCTCCACGAGTACAGGGAGCGCCGGCTCGCCACGCTGATCGCGCTGCTCCAGGTGCTGGCCGATCGAGGGGCGCTGGCCCCCGGGCTGGATGTCACGCGGGCGGCCGAGATCGTCTTCGCGCTCACCAGCCACGAGGTGCACCAGCTCCTCGTGGTCGGCCGCGGGTGGCCGGTGAGTGTGTGGGCGACGTGGCTGGAGGGGCTGCTGATCGCTCAGCTCCTGCCCTGACCCCTCGATCGCTCGCCTGGCATGCAGCGCGCTTCGCTCTGGCCTTCATTCCGAGTCTGGCGCTTCCAGGGCCTGGCCGGCCAACGACGGTCCCGAACGGCTACGGCTTCCTGTTCGGCATCGTTGCGCTCACCAATTGCTTGACTTCGTCCACGTGGTCGTCGGCATCCCTGGCATAGCCGCCTGCCGGAGCCGTGGTGCCTCACAGCTCTACGCTCGCGGTCTCGCCATCTTCTCTGTCATCCTGACCGCCATGGGCTTCATCCGCGGCCTGAGCACGTTCTTCGGCGCCATCCCGCTCCTCGGCGCGGAGATCGGCCTCCACACCACGGCGGCTCTTGTTCCGCTCGCTTCGGCTGGGCCTACCACGCCCCCTCTTCGAGCGTGGCCCTGTCCGGCTGTAGCTCATCTTCGACGGCGCACTCGTCACACGCCAGCTTACGGTCCGGGGTAGGGGCGCCCACCCCGAGCTACTCCGTGCTGCCGCGGTCCGGTCGTCACGTCCTGCACAGCCCCTCCGCCGCGCGGCGGGTCCTCATGAACCGCTCGGCCCAGCTCCGAACGTTTCGAACGTCGCCGCGGGATCGTTGGCTGACTGGTGCCCCGCCATGACTACCACGTACCGCAGCAGGTAGCCACCAACCAGTGTGAGCAGCGAGCCCAGAATCGTTGTCGGCCGTGACGCCCCTTTCCCTCGCACGACGCTCAGCATCCGCGGGGCCAGCGGCGCCAGCAAGCCTATGCCCAGGACGCCGAAGCGGTAGAGACGACCGAGCGACCCGCGCCGCAGCGGTTGCGCCACCGTCGGACCGAGGGTCGCCTCGTGCCCCAGCAATAGGCTGAGCTCCATGATCTGCGCGAAGGTGTCCAGGTTCTCGAGTCGCCGCGGCAAACGCGCGCTGGTCCCCGGCAGCAGCGAGAGCACCAGGGCGATCGCCGCCGCGGCGCTGGAAACGGCCGAACTGAGGAACAGCGGCCCCATCAGCCTGGCGTTGCGCGTCCAGAACGGCACGGCCGTTGCCGCCAGCAGCACCCCCGTATAGCCGCCCACAAAGGACGACGGCCCTAGCCCCAGCGTCGCCAGCGCCCGCACCGGCAGCGCCCGGAGCAGCCGCTCCAGCCTCCCGGCCCCCAGCAGCCCGTCCTCTGCCGCCTGGACGAGCGCCATCAGCGTGCTGAACGCCCCGAACACCGTCAAACCCCAGGTCCCCGCGGACATCGGCGAGCGCAGCTTGAACACTCGCAGCATGTTGAGGAACCGCTCCGGTCGTCCCAGGTCCAGGATCAGCAGGAGCGGGCACGGCAGCAGCGTCGCCAGCGAGAGGTAGCGCCCCAGCCGCGCGATCCGTTTGTTCCCCGGTCCGCCCAGAACGTCCGCGATGTTCGCCACGAGGGAGCTGGCGCTCGACAGCCCGCCCAGGTAGAAGTAGGTGACGATCAGCCACTTCCAGTGCGGCGCGTGGATCGGCGGCAGGCTGTAATAGCTGTCGCGGGCCTCGTCCCCGGCCGAGCGCGCCCTGTTGCGCTTCGTCTCCCACCGTCGCTCGTAGGCGCCATCTACGCTCATCGGTCCGCCTCTATGTCACCGTTCCCGCAGGGCGAAGACCGCCGCGAGCCCCAGCGCCGCGGCTGCCACGATGGTCGAGACGGACGCCCCGAACACCTTGCGTTGCGGCAGCTCCGGCCGGCTCGGCAGGTTGTAGACCTCCGGCGGCGCCGTCAGGATGAAGCAGGCGTTCAGCCCATCGATGTCGCCCGTCCCTCCGACGGCTCGATCGCCGTAGATGTACGCTCCGTCCACCCCCCGGATCCGCAGGGTCTCCACCCGCTGCTCCGCCCGCGCCATCAGCTCCTCGACCGGCCCGAACTGGATCGAGTCGGTTGGACAGGCTTTGGCGCAGGCTGGCTCCAGGCCGTCCTTCAGCCGGTCGTAACAGAGGGTGCACTTGTGCGCCTTGCCGTCGATCCCGCTCAGGGCGGGCACCCCGAACGGGCAGGCCGGCAGGCAGTAGCCGCAGCCGTTGCAGACGTCCTGCTGGATCACCACCGTGTCAAACTCGGTCCGCACGATCGCCCCGGTCGGGCAGGCCTGCATGCAGCCCGCGTTCACGCAGTGCTTGCAGACGTCGCTCATCATCAGCCAGTTGCTCTGGAACGGCTGAAGCGCTTGCGGTCGCCGGCCTTCGTCGTCGGCGATCCGCTCCACGAAGGCGACGTGACGCCAGGTCGCCGCCCCGAGGTCCCCGGTGTTGTCGTAGCTGAAGCCGGTGAAGCCGACGTTGTCCATCGGCAACTGGTTCCACTGCTTGCAGGCCACCTCGCACGCCTTGCAGCCGATGCAGAGGGTCGTGTCGGTCAGGAAGCCCATCGCGCCGGTCGTCGCGCCGGTCGTCGCGACGCGGCCGTCCTGGCTCAGCGTCCCGCTGTCCATGCGGCTCCTCGCCGGCCGCCAGAGCGGCTCCTTCGAATGGTGCAGGTGAACGACTTCGCCTCGTGGATCCGCGAGTTCGGGTCTTGGATCAGCGCGGCCAGGTCATTCGCGATCGCCCCCCTCGCCAGGCCGCCGAAGCCGAAGTGCCACGGCATCCCCACCTGGTGGACCGTCCTGCCGTCTACGGTCAGCGGCTGCATCCGGTCCGTCACCAGGGCGCGCGTCTCCACCTCGGCGCGCAGCGTCGAGACGACCACGTAGTCGCCGTTCTGAATACCGTGCCGGGCCGCCAGCTCCGGGCTGATCTCCACGAACCCCTCTGGCTGCAGCTCCGCCAGCCACGGTACCCAGCGGCTCATCCCGCCGGCTGTGTGGTGCTCGGTCAACCGATACGTTGTGATGACGTAGGGGAAACGCTCATCCCCGATCTGGTGGTAGCGGTTGTCGGCGCGCGGAAAGCTGGGCGCCACGGGATTTCGCGTCACCTCCGGGTAGAGCAGGCTCTCCAGCGGCGATTCCCACGGCTCGTAGTGCGTGGGCAGCGGCCCATCCCGCATGCCTGTCGGCACGAAGAGCCAGCCCTTGCCGTCCGCCTGGCGGACGAACGGTGAGTCGCCCCGGTGGGCAGCCAGTCCCGTCGCCCCTGGCGGCGGCACATAGTCTGGCGGCTTGGTCCTTGGGAAGTCCGGGACGTCGTGGCCGGTCCACTCTCCCCGCTCGGCGTCCCACCAGACCCACTGCTTCGCCTCGCTCCACGGCCGGCCGTCTGGTCGCGCGGAGGCGCGGTTGTAGAGAATCCGCCGGTTGCCAGGCCAGGCGAAGCCCCACTCCAGGCTCGCCCGACCGTCCGACTTGCGCGACCGCGCCAGGTTCTTCCCCGGCTCGGGCATGATCCCGGAGTAGATCCAGCAGCCGCAGGCGGTCGAGCCGTCGTCCTGGAGCGCTCCGTACCCCTCCACGAGCTGGCGGTCCGCCACCCTGTAGCCGTTGATCTCCGCTACCACCGCCTCCAGGTCCGGCTCCGCCAGCGGCCCCTTCGTTGGGTAGTCCCAGGTGAGCGCCTCGATCTGGCGCCCTTTCGGGCTGTCGTCCCCCGCGTACAGCTCCTTCAGCCGCTCGCCCAGGTGGTAGACGAAGTGCGCCTCGGAGCGGCAGTCGCCCGGCGGCTCCACGGCCCGGTCGTGCCATTGCACCAGGCGCTGAGTGTTGGTGAACGAGCCTTCTTTCTCGGCTGCGATCGCCCCCGGCAGAAAGAAGATCTCCGTCTTGATGTCCTGGGGCTTCACCGTGCCGTCGCGCACCTCCGGCGCGTCGTGCCAGAAGGCCGCCGTCTCGATGTCGTAGACGTCCCGCACCACCAGCCAGTCGAGCCTGGCCAGTGCCTCGCGCGCCAGCCGGGCATTCTGGCCGCCCACCGCGGGGTTCATCCCCATGCAGAACAGCCCCTTGATCAGGCCGTCCTTCATGTTCAACACCATCGCCTGGAAGGAGTGGTCGGCGTCGATCTGGGGCAGCAGGCTGAAGGCAAAGTCGTTCTCCGGCTGTGCCGCCTCCCCGTACCACGCCTTCAGCAGACTGACCAGGTAGTTCGGCAGGTCGTGCCAGATGCCCGTTTCCAGCTTCTCGAGGCCCAGGAAGCCGGCCAGCGTCGCATGCTGTTCGATCGTCGCGGACGGCATCGGGATGTACCCAGGCAGCAGGTTGTACAGGGTCGGGATGTCCGTGCTGCCCTGGATGGTCGAATGGCCGCGCATCGCCATGATCCCGCCGCCCGGCCGGCCGATGTTCCCCAGCAGCAGTTGCAGCAACGCGCACGCCCCGATCATCTGCGACCCGGTCGTGTGCTGGGTCCACGCCACGGCGTAACAGAAGACGGTCGTTCGCTCCGGGTTCGAGTTGCTGGTGACTGCCTCGGCGACCTTCAGGAACAGCTTGCGCGGCACGCCGCACACCCGCTCCACCATCTCCGGCGTGTAGCGGGCGTAGTGCCGCTTGACAATCTGGAACACGCACCGGGGATCCTGGAGCGTCGGGTCGGTCCTCGTCCCACCCCCGTCCTCGCGGGCGTACTGCCAACTCTCCACATCATAGACGCGCGCCTCAGGTCGGTAACCGGAGAACAGCCCGCCCAGGTCCTCCGCGTCCCGGTACCGCTCGTCGACGATCGTCGAGGCGTTGGTGTAGTGCTGGACGTACTCCTTGAAGTACTTCTCTTCCTGGATCGTGTAGTTGATCAGCGCCCCGAGGAGCAGCAGGTCACTGCCGGCCCGCAGCGGCACGTGGACGTCCGCCAGCGCCGACGTCCGCGAGAATCGCGGGTCGATGTGGATGACGGTTGCGCCGCGCTCTCTGGCTCGCATGACGAAGCGAAACCCGACCGGGTGGGACTCCGCCATGTTGGAGCCCATGATGACGATGCAGTCGCTCTCCGCCAGGCTCTGCTGGGTCGAGGTCGCGCCGCCACGCCCGAGCCGCGCGCCCAGACCGGGCACGGTACTGGAGTGTCAAATGCGCGCCTGGTTCTCCACGGCGACGATCCCCAGCCCCGCGGTGAACAGCTTCTTGATCAGGTAGTTCTCTTCATTGTCCAGCGTGGCTCCGCCCAGATGGCCGATCGCCAGCGTCCGGTTAACCGGCCGCCCCTGCGCGGTCTGAGTCTGGTAGCTGGCATCGCGCGTCTGCTTCACGAGCTGCGCGATCCGCTCCATCGCCCACTCGAGCGGCCGCTCCTCCCAGTGGTCGGCGTACGGTGCGCGGTACTTGACCGTCGTCACCCGCGCGGGATTGACCATGAGCCCGTAGGTGGCCGCTCCCTTCGGACAGAGCGTCCCGCCGTTGATGGGGCTCGCCTCGTTGCCCTCGATGTCGATGACCAGCCCGTCCTGGCTGTACACGAGCTGCGAGCAGCCGACGGCGCAGTACGGGCAGACGCTCACGTCCACCTTCACGCCGCGAATCCTGGCGCGTGTCTCGCGAGTCTCCTTGCTGATCGGATTCGGCGTCAGACCCACGTACCGGCGGATCCCCAGCAGGTCTCCCAGTCCCATCCGATTCGCCTCCTCGCCGCGCGACCACACCCGCGCCCCCGCCGCTCCGGCACGAAATGGACGCAACGCTCCAGCAGACCACTAGCAGTCGCTATTGTGCCAGCAACCCCACCCCCAGCGCGCCGGCCGAGGCGGCGATCGCCTGGATGGCTCCGCCAGATGAGGCGGGCGGCTGCTCGGGGCCGGAATCCCGCACGATGCCCGGTTGGTCCAGCGATCTCCGGCGGTCTCCTACAGCATGATCCTTCGCTGGCGCTCAGGGAGACAGGGGTGCCGCTCTTCACGCTTCCGTCCGTGTACTCTTTGGTCGAAATCCGTCCGGCGTGTCGAGCGGCCGGGCCAACGGGGGGTTGCGATGCCGCGGTACATCGGCGTCTCGGTGCGCCGGCCTGACGATGGGCGTCTCGTCACCGGGCGGGGGCGCTACCTGGACGACCTGCGCGTGCCCGGGATGCTCCATCTCGCGTTCACCCGGAGCAGTCACGCCCACGCGCGGATTCTGGGTGTGGGTCTCGCCGCGGCACGCGCCGTCCCTGGCGTGGCCGCCGCCTTCTCCGCCGCCGAACTGGGCGATCTGGGCAACGTCCCCTGCATTCCTTTCCCGGCCGGCACGCCGGCCGCACCCTTTCCCCCCATGGCCCGTGATCGCGTCCGCTTCGTCGGCGACCTGCTCGCGGGCGTCGCGGCCGAGACGCGTTACCAGGCGGAGGACGGTGCCCGCGCGGTGGTGATCGACTATGATCCACTCCCCGTCGTCACGGACGCCCTGGCCGCCATTGCCGACGATGCCCCTCAGCTCCACACGTGCGCGCCCGGCAACGTGGCCTATCGTGCCGAGCTGCGCGGCGGCGACGTGGACACCGCCTTCGCTCGCGCGTCCCGTGTCGTCCGTGCCTCCGCCTACCACAGCCGTCTCGCGGCCATCGCCATGGAGCCGCGCGGCCTGGTCGCGATTCCCCAGGCCGATGGCGAGCTGCTCGTCTACATCTCTCACCAGGCGCCTCACCTCTTCCGCGCCCAGCTCGCCGACACCCTCGGACTCTCGGAGCACCGCATCCGGGTCGTCGTGCCGGACGTCGGCGGCGGCTTTGGCGTCAAGACGTTCGCCTATCGCGAGGACATCGTTGCCTGCCGTGTCGCCCTCCTGCTCGATCGCCCGGTCAAGTGGCACGCCACACGCATCGAGGACGTTGTCGCCACCAACCAGGCGCGCGACCAGTACGACTGGATCGAGGGTGCCTTCGACCAGCAGAGCCGCCTGCTCGCCATCCGCACCCGCACCATCGCCAACCTCGGCGCCTACATGTTCGGCCGCGGTGCCCGTCCCCCCATGCGCGTGGCGGAGTACGCCAGCGGCGCCTATCGCGTCGGCGCCCAGGCCTCGGAAGTGGCCGTCGTCTACACCAACACTGGCCCCACCGCTCCCTACCGCGGAGCTGGCCGCCCTGAGGCCGCCTTCCTCGTCGAGCGCCTGATGGATACCGCCGCCCGCGAGCTGTCCATCGACCCCATCGAGCTGCGCCAGCGCAACTTCATCCCACCAGACGCCTTCCCCCACCGCACCCCGACCGGCACGCTCTATGACAGCGGCGACTACCCCCGCCTGCTGGAGACCGCCGTCAAAGCCGCCGACTATGACGCCTGGTGCGACGAGCGCGACCGCCGCCGCGCGGCCGGCGAGCTCGTCGGCATCGGCGTGGCCACCTTCATTGAGAATACGGCCGACGGCTGGGAGAGCGGCAGCGTCCGCGTCGCCCCGGACGGCTCGGTCACCGCCATCAGCGGCGCCAACGCGATGGGCCAGGGCATCACCACCGCCCTCGGCCAGATCGTGGCCGAGAAGCTCGGCGTCGAGTTCGAGCGCGTCCGCGTCCTCGTCGGCGATACCGCCGTTGTGGCAAACGGCGTCGGTAGCGTCGGCAGCCGCAGCACCGCCCTGGCCGGCACGGCCCTGGTTATGGCCTCGGACCGGGTGATCGAGCAGGCGCTCACCGTCGGCGCGCACCTGCTCGAGGCCCCGCTGGCAGACCTCGAGTACATTGAGGGCGCGGTCCAGGTGAAGGGCGCCCCGGACCGCGGTGCCAGCCTCAGCCAGCTCGCCCGCGCTGCGCACCCCGGTCTCGGCGGCAGCGTCCCCTTCGAACCGGGCCTGGCGGCCAGCGCCACGTTCCTCACCGAGGGCGAGGCGATCGCCGCCGGCGCCTACCTCGCCTTCGCCTCCGTCGATCGCGAGACGGGCCGGGTCGCCCTCGAGCGCCTCGTCGCCTGCGACGACTCCGGCGTCATCGTCAACCCGATGCTGGCCGAGGCGCAGGTCATGGGCGCCATCGCCCAGGGGGTCGGCGAGGCGCTCGGCGAGCGGCTCGTCTACGACGAGGCCGGACAGCTCGTGACTGCCTCCTTGCTGGACTACGCCGTCCCGATCGCCGCCGGCGTCCCAGACGCGACATTGAGCCACCTCGAGACGCCCAG
>JADZDV010000016.1 GCA_020850915.1 Chloroflexota bacterium
CCGCCGGCCGAGAAGGCACGCTCGCCGGCGCCGGTGATCACGATCGCCCCGATGTCGTCGTCGGCGTCAAACGCCTGGAGCGCCGCTTCCAGCTCGGTAAGGAGCGGGGTGTTCATAGCGTTCAGCTTCGCGGGCCGATTCAGAACCGCCAGCCCGACGCGCCCGTGGCGCTCCACCAGGACCGTTCGTTCGTCTGTCACGTTTGCTACCGTCACCGCCCTTTCCACACCGGCTTGCGCTTATCGAGGAAGGCGCGCACACCCTCCTGGAAGTCTTCGCTCATGTA
This sequence comes from Chloroflexota bacterium, assembly GCA_020850915.1. The sequence continues at coordinate 287 of JADZDV010000016.1, forward strand.
GCACGACAGAATGATGTCCTCGGCGTTCCGCGGCGCCGTCGCCTCCGTGACGCGGCGGGTCGCCTCCTTGGTCGCCGCAAGCGTCAGGGGCGCCAGAGTAGCGAGTCGGGCGGCCAGCTCGCGCACCTTCGCCTCCAGCTCTTCGGCCGGGTGCACCTGGTCGACGAGACCGATCGCCTTCGCCTCGGTGGTGTCCAGCAGACGGGCGGTCAGCAGCATCTCCCGGGCTCGGATCGGTCCGATCGCGGCGACCAGACGGGAGAAGTTCGACGGCGCTGGAAAGTTACCCAGCGTGCGCGCCACCGGGACGCCGAAGCGCGCGTGCGGCGCGGCCAGGCGCAGGTCGCAGGCCAGCGACACAAACAGGCCTCCGCCCACCGCGTCCCCCTGGACCATCGCGATAGTCGGCTTGGTCATGCCGGCCAGCCGTCCGAGAATGCGCCCGCTGCGCGCCTCGTACTGGAGGGCGTCCTGCTCGGTCTTGAACTCGAGGAACTGGCGGATGTCCGTGCCGGAGACGAACGCTCGGTCGCCCGCGCCTCGTAGCACGAGCACCCGAATCTCCGGGTCTGCTTCGACCTGCCCACAGATCTCGTACAGCCCCTCGTACATCTCCCAGGTCATCGCGTTCCGCGCGTCCGGGCGGTTGAAGGTCAGCATGGCCGTTCGGCCGTCGCGCTCCAGGAGGAGGTCGTCTGTCATCAGTGTCTTTCCGTGTTCTCAAATAGCGCTCTGGGCGCGGAGACGTGCGATCTCGTCGCTCGTGTAGCCAAGCTCGCGCAGCACCTCATCGGTATGCTCCCCGTGCTCCGGCGCGGCCGTGCGGATGCGCGCGGGCGTCCGCGTCAGGTTGACGCCGGGGCCGATCAGGCGCTTCTTGCCAAGCGTCGGATGCTCCACCTCGGCCACGACCGGCAGGGTTCTGACCTGCTCGTCCTGGAAGCACTCCTGGACGTCCAGGATCGGGCCGGCTGGGACGCCGGCGACGGCCAGGATCTCCACCCACTCGCTCGCGTCCCGCGCCGCCAGCTTCGCTTCGAGCGCCTCGGTCAACAGGTCTTCGTTCTGCTTGCGGAGCTTCGACGTCTCGAAGCGGGGATCGGTCAGCAGCTCCGGGGCGTCGATCGCTTCGCACAGGCGGACAAACATCCGCTGGCCGGCAGCCTGGATGTTCAGGCTGCCGGCGCGCGCGCGGTAGACGCCGGTCGAGCCGCCCACCGGGTGGTGGTTCCCCGCCTGCCCGGGCACCTCACCGCCGATGAGCCAGCGCGCCGCCTGGAGGTCCATCAGGCGAATGTTCGCCTGGAGCAGAGAGGTGTGGACCCACTGGCCCTTGCCGGACCGCTCGCGCTCCAGCAGGGCGACGACGACCCCGTACGCCGCCATGAGACCCGCGGTCAGGTCCGCGACGGGGAGGCCGACCCGCATCGGCCCCCGACCCGGTTCGCCGTTGACGGTCATGATGCCGGAGAGTCCCTGGGCGATCTGATCGAGCCCGGCCCGCTTGCTGTAGGGCCCCGTCTGGCCGAAGCCGGAGATGCTGGCGTAGACGAGGCGGGGATTGACCTGGGAGAGCGTCTCGTAGTCGATCCCGAGCCGGTGCTTCACGTCAGGCCGGTAGTTCTCCACCACGACGTCGGCCTGCTCCACCAGGCGCAGCAGGACGGCGCGACCTTCGTCCGACTTCAGGTTCAGGACGATGCTGCGCTTGTTGGGGTGGAGGTTCTGGAAGTCGAGGTCGTGGCGCTCGCCGGTCCCGCCCTCGTCGAAGACGGGCGCCTCGACTTTGACGACCTGGGCGCCCATCTCGGCAAGCTGGCGCACACAGGTTGGGCCTGAGCGGGCACGGGTGAGGTCGACAACCCTGATGTGCGACAGCGGCATGGCGGCTCTGGCTCCCGTCTGTCCCCGGCCATCGGCAATGGCCGGGCATGAGTTGGTGACCAGTCTACCGGCCCCGACGCCAGCGGGACAATCGGCCGCGTTGCGCCCGACAGATGTAGCAGTGTCCCTCCAATGCCCGGTCCGGATGCTGGCCAGAATCTTGGGACCGCCTCGTGTTACGAACTGTCAAGCGCCACCTGAAGATCCCCGATGCGCGTCAGGCCGGAGAGCGTCGTGCAGACGTAGTTGCTGGACGGGCAGCACGTGCTGATAGCCAGTCGATCGCAGTCCTGTCCTGAGAGGCAGCAGGTGGGCTTCGAACCCGCCCCGCCAATACAGGCGGACCCGGGCGGGCAGCAGGAGCCGCCGCGGCAGACCAGCGAATCGAACGGCGGGTTCGTGCAGGTCAGGTCGTTGGTGCACTCTGGGGGCTAGATCCTGGCCGCCTGGATGGGAGCCGCGGCCGCCGCTCTCAAAGACGGAGCGCGGCTTGAGATGAGCATTCCAGTCTGCCTTGCGCCGGTCAGCCGCGGGAAGTCTTTTCGCGTGATCCCACGAGCCAGCGGTCAGCTCACCGTATCGATCCACGGCTCGGCACCCATGCTGCCCCCACGTCCGATGCGGACCGAAGTGTGGCGAGTGCGTACGAGTCTATCCAGCCGCGGTAACAGCTCCGCATACGCACGCTGTCTCTCCCGGCCAGATGGGCCCTCTCGCAGTGCGCCACCATGCCGTCTCCTTCTACTGTCCTCGCGCCTTGCTTCATTGTGAGGGATCCTCGTTCTTGAGCTCTGGCGGCACGTGCGACCATCTCCGCGGGGTTCTAGCTAGGATGCGCGCAGCAGCGAGGCGGCAACCGCCTCCGGGACGTCTATTGGCACGAACCAGTCGGCCGGGTAGAGGTAGTCCTCACCGCTCTCGTCGACGACGCGAACGTCCCCCTCCCTCTCTGCATCTGGGTCGGGGAGAGTCCTGTAGATCTTGTTCCGTTCGAGGGAGACTTCGTAGCCTTCGTTCTCGACGCAGACCGCGAAGCGCCAGACTGAGTCGCTCGTTCGAACGCTACTCATCGCTCTCGTCCAGGTATCTCTTCCGTTTGAGTTCTTTCCGTCCTACGCGGTGTGCCTCGTACCAGTGGAGTTCTGCGAGCCGCACCTGACCGTTTTCCAGGCGTACCAAAGCCCTGCCTTTCATTTTGGGCCACCGCCCCTCGCCATAGCGCTTTCTCAGTCGCGCGAGTTCGCGAATGCCGCGACCCGCGGCAATGACCTCGACATCGCTCATCGCTCCGACGACTTCGAAATGCATTTCCCACCGCGTCTTGCGACGTCCGGACACCCCGTCTCCACCAGGTAAGTCGCTACCTTACACCGTCCGCGGGGAGGGGCCAAGAACCGTAATCCGCGGTGCTCCGTCGGCGCCCCCGTGCGCTGGCTATGATCTCAGAGAAGGGGTGGAATATCGCAGACGATCGATTCGACCTCGTCGTGATCGGCGGTGGCGGAGCGGATTACGCGGTGGCGAGCAACGCCGCGCGGCTCGGACGGCGCGTCGCCATGGTCGAAGCCTCGAAGCTGGGCGGCACTTGCCTGAATCGGGGCTGCGTGCCGACGAAGACCCTCGTTCGTACCGCCCGCGTGCTCGACACGCTGCGCGGCGCCGCGGAGCTTGGCATCGACATCGGCCCGATTCGCCTCGACTGCGCCGCCGTCCAGGCGCGTCGCGCCGCCATCATCCGCGGCTTCTCGGGCGAAGCCGCAACGGCGGAACGGGGTGTCCGGTGAGACGCCGCGACATTCATGAGAGGCCACCCACGGGGAAGCGGATGGGCTGCTACGTGCTGGGGTTCCAGGAGATCGACCGGAC
>JADZDV010000017.1 GCA_020850915.1 Chloroflexota bacterium
GACGGCGAGCTGCACGAGGTCTGGATGCAGGCCGGCGTGGGCTATCACGTGGCGGTGGGCCAGCGACACCGCCTCTGCGCGGCGCCGGACGCCGACGTCGTGGTCTTCGAGGCCTCGACGCCTGAGACCGGCACGACGTTGCGTCTCGAAGACGACTACGCGCGCCCCGACGAGACTGAGGCCCTCCGCGCGGCCGAGCGAGCCGGCCTTTGATGCATGATCCGTGGCAAACGCGCGTTGACAGGGCGAAAGAGGCACGCGTAGAATGGCCTCAAGGGTCAAGTCGGCGCTGGCTAGGCCACGGAGCCTGAGGAGCGTGTCCGTTGCGGGCTTGCACGACAGGTGCAGATTGAGCAGGCGAGGTAACGCCAGACCGCCGTGTGCGGACTGGCGTTTTTTCGTTTCTGGGCACGACAATCAAGGAGGTAGCACGTGCACTCCAGTCTGATTGGCAAGATTCAAAAAGCAAACCTGTACGCCCGAGAACCAGAGCGTGTCCGTTTTTCTGAATTCTCGGCCACTTTCAAGGGTGAGCACGACGCCTACGACGTCTCGCTCTCCGACGGTCAGTGGCGCTGTAGCTGCCACTTCTTCCCGACCTGGCACACGTGCAGCCATGTCATGGCGCTTCAGAAGCTGATTGGGTCCATGCTCCCAAAGGAGGCCACGTACTTCCCGTCTGGCGAGGCGGCCGCCGCCGGGGCATCCTGAGCGACACTGCCACGAATCTGTCAGGCGCCCCTCTCGTTCTCGACGGGAGGGGCGTCGTCGCGTTATAAGCGCCCGTCATGCCATTCTGGCTCGATCCGTATTCGCCCCTGGTCCTGGCGCTCGCCTTCCTGCTCGACCTGGCGCTTGGCGATCCACCCACCCGCCTCCACCCCGTCGGCTGGGTGGGGAGCCTGATCGCCTGGATGGAGCGGCTGGCGCCGAGAGGCTCGCCGGGCTGGGAGCTGGCGTACGGCAGTCTGGCGGTCGTCGTGGCAGTCGAAGCCTCCGTGCTGGCCGCGCTCGCGGTGCTCCACCTCACCGCCTGGCTCCCGCTCCCCGCCAGCATCGTCCTCCAGGCCTGCGCGCTGAAGGCGTCCTTCAGCATTCGCTCTCTGGCACGGGCCGCGCGCAAGGTCCAGGCCGCCCTGGACCGCGACGACCTGCCGGCCGCGCGCCTCGCGCTCCGCGCGCTGGTCAGCCGCCCGACATCGGGCCTGGGCGTTGACGGAGCGGCCTCCGCGGCCGTCGAGTCGGTGGCGGAGAACGCCAGCGACAGCGCCATCGCGCCGCTGTTCTACTTCGCCCTCGCCGGTCTGCCGGGCGCGTTCGCGTATCGGGCGGCCAACACACTGGACGCGATGCTCGGCTACCACGGCCCTTACGAGTACCTCGGCAAGGCCTCGGCCCGTCTCGACGACCTGCTCAACCTCGTGCCAGCCCGCCTGACTGGCCTCCTCATCGCCGGCTCAGCGCCGTTTGCCGGCGGCAGCCTTCCGAGAGCGCTGGCGACGATGCGGGGGGAGAGCGGTCGAACGAGCAGCCCGAACGCGGGCTGGCCGATGAGCGCCACGGCCGGTGCGCTCGGGCTGCGCCTGGAGAAGTCGGAACACTACATTCTCGGCGCCTCGCTTGCCGCGCCCCGATCGGCGGACATCGAGCGGGCAGTCCATCTGTTCCATGGCTGCGTCGGGTTGGCACTCCTGCTCGTCGCCCTGTACGTCGTGCTGGCCTGACGTGCCTCAGCGCGTGGTTCCGCTCGCAGCCAGCGACAGAGAGATGCTGAGCACCCTGGGCCTCGCCGAACATCTCGCACGTCTGGACGACTTGTCGGGCTTCCCGCCCGAGGTCCAGCACCTGCCGCGCGTGGGCCGAGGGCTCGAGGTGGACCCGCGGGTCATCGCGGCTCTGGCGCCAGACCTCGTGCTCGCTCCGCTCAACGCCCGGGGCATGGAGCAGCTCGCGGCGATCGTCCGGCGCGCCGAAGCCGTCCTGGAGCAGGCCGCGTGACCGGGCTGGCCGTGATGGTCCAGGGCACCAGCTCGTCGGTCGGTAAGAGCGTGCTGTGCGCGGCGCTCTGCCGGATCTTCGCCCGCGCAGGGCTCACGGTCGCGCCCTTCAAAGCCCAGAACATGTCCAACAACGCCTTCGTCACCCCTGACGGTGGCGAGATCGGACGTGCCCAGGCTGTCCAGGCGCTGGCCGCCGGTGTCACGCCCAGCGTGGACATGAACCCGGTCCTCCTCAAGCCCGAAGGAGACCGTGGCTCTCAGGTGATCGTCCATGGTCAGGTCGCGGGCCGCCTCGCCGCCCGCGACTACTTGGAGCGCAAGCGCTGGCTCTGGACGCCGATCCGCGAATCGCTCGCTCGCCTGCGCGCCGCCTACGATGTCGTGGTGATCGAGGGCGCTGGCAGCCCCGCTGAGATCAATCTCCGCGCTGGCGATGTGGTGAACATGGCGATCGCCCACGCGGCTGAGGCGCCGGTCCTGCTTGTGGGCGATATCGACCGGGGCGGCGTCTTCGCTGCCCTGCTCGGCACCCTGGACCTGCTGGAGCCCGGCGACCGCCAGCGCGTCGCCGCGACGATCGTCAACCGCTTTCGCGGTGAGCGAGCCCTGCTCGAGCCCGGGCTGGAGGAGCTACGCACTCGCTCCGGCCTCCCGGTGCTCGGCGTTATCCCCTACATCCAGCGCCTGAACGTCGCCGAAGAAGACGCGGCCACGATTCAGACGGCCGGTGCATCAGGTACGTGCGAGCAGACGTCAACGGTTGTTGTGGCAGCCATCCGATATCCTGGCGTTTCCAACTTCGACGACCTGGACGCCCTGACCCGCGGCGGCGCGCACGTCCGCTGGGTCGATCGCCCGGATCGCCTGGGCCGGCCGGACCTCGTCGTCCTGCCGGGCAGCAAGAACACCATGTCCGACCTCCTCTTCCTCGAGCAGAGCGGTCTTGGTGGGGCCACCGTAGAGGCCGCGGACCGCGGCGTCCCCCTCCTCGGGCTGTGTGGCGGCTACCAGATGCTGGGCGAGTGGGTCCAGGACCCGGGTCTGGTCGAGTCCAGCGTCAGCCGTATGCCCGGCCTCGGGCTGCTCCCACTCGTGACGACACTCGCGGCGGAGAAAACGACGCGCCAGGTTCGTGGCCATGTGCTGGCCGGCCGGGGACTGTTTGCCCAGGCAGCGGGCGTCTCGATCGAGGGCTACGAGATCCACCTGGGCGAGACCACCGGACCAGGCGCGCCCTTACTGGAGTTGTCGATCGACGGCTCAGCTCGGCCAGAGGGCCGCTCGGCGCGCAGCGGCTGGATCTGTGGCACGTACGTTCACGGCCTGCTGGACGCGCCCGAGATCGCCGCGATTGTCGTCCGCAATCTCGCACGGCGACGCGGACTGACGCCACCTCCCGCTCTTCGCGAGCAGGGCGATCCGCTCGATCGGCTGGCAGATGTCGTCTCAACGTCGCTGGAACTACCGCTGCTCTGGCGCATCGTCGGTCTGCCGACTGCCAGCCTGGCCAGGGCGACCCGGCCTGGCAGTTTGCCCGGGTCGCCCCAGTACCGTGAGTGAACCAACTCCGGTGATGGCGCTGCGCCAGCAGACGCGGGGGCTCCTCGCGGCCTGGGAGTTCCTGACCACGTTGCGCATACCGTCCAGTCGGCCGACCACGCTGGAGGATCTCTCCAGAGCCCTGCCGTACTTCCCTCTGGTCGGCCTGCTGCTCGGCGGCCTGCTGGCGCTCTTCGACGCGGCCCTGGGCGGACTGGTCGACCGTCCCCTGCGTGACCTGCTGCTGCTGGCGTTGCTCGTCGTCCTGACAGGCGGCTTGCACCTTGACGGCCTGATCGATACGACTGACGGCCTGCTGCTCGACGGCTCGCCGGCCGAACGACTCGCGGCCATGCACGAGAGCCTCGCCAGGCCGCGGGGAGCGATCGCTGGTCTGTGTCTCCTGGTGCTGGCCTACGCCGCCCTCGCCTCCATCCCGGCCAGCCACCGAATTGCCACCCTGCTCCTGGCACCGACCTACGGCCGCTGGGCGATCGTGCTCGGCTACGCTGCTTTTCCATACGCGCGTCAGACGCCGGGGATCAGCGCCGCCCTCAAGCACGGCGCCCACGCTGGCGCACTGGCCAGCGCCACCGTCATCGCCCTGGGCGCGGGCTTGCTGCTATGCTGGCCGCTGGGCGTCATCCTGCTCGGCGGAGTGTGGCTGCTCGCGCTGTTCGTCGGTCAGGTCGCCCGGCGACGGCTCGGCGGGATGAGCGGCGACGTCTACGGTGCCCTGGACCAGATGGCGGAAGTGCTGACGCTCGCACTCGTTCCGATCCTCGCCGAGCATTCAACTGGCCTGTTCTGATCTCATTCCCTGCTGGAGGAGCCGAGCCCGATCCATGAAGCTCCTGGCCGCCCTCCAGTTCCTCACCAGCCTCCCGTTCCCGGCGCGCCTACGCGCCGGTCCCGAGCACCTGGCGACCTCCACCGGCTGGTTTCCCCTCGTGGGTCTGATCGTGGGATTGCTCCTGGCCGGCTTCGACGTTGCGCTCGCGCCGCTCTTCGCCAGCCCCTTGCGCGACGCCGCGGTCGTGGTGGTCGGCGTCGCCCTCACCGGCGGCCTCCATCTCGACGGTCTGATGGACACCTGCGACGGCC
>JADZDV010000018.1 GCA_020850915.1 Chloroflexota bacterium
GCGGTTCCAGGTCGAGATCCGGACGTTCGCCAGCTTCCCGTCGATGTACATGGCGCTGGTGGACGAGCGGGGGCACATCGACTACTACGACGGCCAGCCGCGCATTGTGGACGCGGACGGGGCGATCATGGAGCAGTTCGAGCCCGAGCGCTACGCCGAGGTGATCGGCGAGAAGGTCGAGCCGTGGAGCTACTTGAAGTCGGCCTACTACCAGCCGGCCGGCTACCCGGCGGGACTCTACCGCGTGGGACCGCTGGCCCGGCTGAACATCGCCACGGGGTACGACAGCCCGCGCGCGGCGGAGCGCTGGGCCGAGTTCCGCCAGCTCGAGTCAGGTCCAGTGCGCAGCTCCTTCCACAACCACTACGCGCGCCTGGTCGAGATGCTGGACGCGACCGAGCGGATGGAGCGGCTGCTGAGCCGCCCGGACATCCTGGACGAACACGTTCGGGCCCACGCCGCGCCCAATCGCACGGAGGGCATCGGCATCGCCGAAGCGCCGCGCGGCACGCTGATCCACCACTACCGGACCGACGAGAACGGACTGATGACCTGGGTCAACCTGATCATCGCCACGGGCCACAACAACCTGGCGATGAACCGCGGCGTGCTCCAGGTGGCCCGGGAGTTCGTGCACGGCGAGCGGATCAGGGAGGGGATGCTGAACCGCGTGGAGGCGGTGATCCGCACGTTCGACCCCTGCCTGAGCTGCTCGACGCACGCCATCGGCGCGATGCCGCTGATGATTCAGCTCCGCGCCGCCGACGGCGCCCTGCTCCACGAGCTAGCGCGCGACTGACGGACCGTGGCAGCCCTGGTGATCGGCTACGGCAACCCGCTCCGCCGCGACGACGGTCTTGGCCAGCGCATCGTGGAGCGGCTGGCTTCCCAGCCAGATCCCGACGTCGAGACGATCGCCTCGCACCAGCTCACGCCGGAGCTGGCCGAGCCGATCGGTCGCGCCGCGCTGGTGATCTTCGTAGACGCGAACCAGGGGCCCAAGCCGGGCCGGATCGAAGTGAGGCCCATTGCCCCATCATCCGCGCCCGGCGACTCGCTCTCCTTCAGCCACCACGTCGATCCAGCCGTGCTGCTCGTCTGGGCCCAGCTCCTCTACGGCGCCTGCCCACCCGCGTGGGTCGTCTCGGTCGAAGGCGCGGACTTTGGTTATGGCACGGGCCTGTCGCCGGCCGTCGAGGCGGCCGTGCCGGGGGTGATCGAGCGGATTTGCACTATCGTGACTCGCGAGATGAGTCGAGGCCTGATATTCGAGTCTTAATCAAGGCTCATGCCAAGGCAGGCAGCCGTGCCGTACGGTCCCAACCAGCCAATGATCTCAGGAGCCCAGGGGTCTCGTACCAACCCCGCCTGGCGGTGCCGTATTCTCTGGAGCCAGTCAGCTGACCCGCGACCGCTCCGAGATGCGAACTGAGGCACTCAGGCTGGCTGGGGAATATGCGGCACGGCCGCCCGGGCTTGGTATCAGTTCAAACCCCGGAGCGAGCGGCAGTCAATGGCCAGCCTGTAAGGAATATGGCACCGCCAGACGGGATTGGTGTTATTGATCGTCGAGCACCTCAGGGTGCGCCTTCTGAAACTCTAAGAGTATGTCGCGGGCTTCATCAGGCGTGATGAGTCCGAGGCCTACTGCGAAATTGGAAACCGAGCCCGCGGCGGTTAACCACTCGCGTACTATTTCGTCGGTCCTGCAGTACCGCCTAGAGAGTGGGCGTACTCGGTTAATGCTTTCCAGTGAGACGTGTTCCCACCCTGTGGCATTCTCGTATGCCTCCCGCACGCGCCGAGCAGCCTCCCGACGCAGCGCCTCCATTGGATCGTCCATCGTGTAGCCCCTGCACTCCATCTAACAAATCTCTTCCCACTCGTCATAGCCCAGACCCTGTCGCCAGCCCGGGTTAAGGAAAGAACCAGTTCGTAAGCATTGAGCATGACCATCCTCGCACCCAGACCCTCCCTTTGCGACTCCCAGCCACTCGGCCTCTCGATAGCATTTGTCCAATTCCCCATCGCACCGCTTTCGACAGCGTTCCTCCTCCGCCGGAGTCCCATCAGGCCTCGGCCTCGGCCCCGATTTTGCCGAGCACTCCAGGCTGCAACCAGGGGGGACAATGGGCCATCCTAACGCACCGATTATGATCGGGAGTCGGAGCGCGCCGCACTGAAGCCAGCAACCCGGCAACCCGATCTGAGCCGAATCCCCTTCCGGAACCACCCTCGCAAGGAGCAGGCGGGAGGCGCTAGCCGGCGCAGCACCCGCTGTATCCTCCCCGCCAAGATCGCCGCTGGTCGGCCAGCCGATGACCGACCCTGGTCCAAGACTCGACGTCCGGTTGTCCCCTTCACCAGGCTCGACGGTGCCGTCCTGGTCCCAGTCGTCGACATCGTCGTCCCCGCCGGCATCACCGTCCCCGTGGTAGTCATCCCACTCGTCGAAGTACTGCGAGCACTCGCTGTCGTTGGAGCCGGTGCAGTCTCCGGCTTCAATATAGCCCGATGGGTCGACGTACCGGAGCGGGTTGTTCAGCGTGTAGGCATAGCGGTTGAAGGTCTGAGGGAAGCCCGGGCGGATCGCGCACGGGAGCACGTCGCGCGACAGGAGCCGCCCAACGCCCGGATCATAGTACCGTGCCCGGAGGTTGATGAGCCCGGTCTCCGGATCTTTCTGCTCGCCAGCGTACTGGAAGTCGCTGCCGGCCGTCCCGCTCTGCGCCCGGACCGTGCCGAACGGCTCGTAGTCCCAGCGCTTACTGCTGGCGGCCGAGGTATCGGTCAGCAGCCGATTGTTCTGAGCATCCTGGTGGAAGTAGGCCCACTGGGCGCCCGTTCCGAGCGTCGGGTTGAACTGGGCGATGCCTGGCACGTAGCTGATCCGGTCGTTCGGCGCGGCAGACGGGATCTGTTGCAAGATCTGGGTCAGGCCACGGGTATCGTTGACGTATTCGGTGGTCGCCCCACTGGCCGTCTTGCTCGCTCGGGCGCCATTGCCGTCGTAGGCAAAGCTCGCCTGGCTGGTGAAACTGCCGCCGCTCGGGCGTGTTGAGACGTCGGTCAGGCGGCGCGCCCCGTCATACGTGTACTTCGTCTCATCGCCGCTGGCCACCGTCTTCTTCAGGGTCGTCGAGCCGTTCCCGTCGTACTCGAAGGTGCTCTGGCTCACGCCACTGAGCTTGATCTCCAGCAGGCGGTTGTCGGCGTCGTAGCTGTAAGTCTCTCCCGTGCTCTTGCTCGTGCGGTTGCCAGCCTTGTCGTAGCCGTAGGTAATCGCCGTCAGGCCGGTATCCGGGATCTCGCTCGTGAGCCGGTGGAGGGCGTCGTAGTCGAAGGTCTGGGTCTTGGTGGTGCTGCCATCGTAGTTCGCCTGGGTCAGGCGGTTTCCCGCCAGATCGTAGGTATAGGAGAAGCGGCCGAGCACGCTCCCGCCGGAACTCGCCTTATGCTCCACCTGGGTCAGGCGGTTTGCCGTGTCGTAGCTCCAGCTCGTGTAGGCGTTACTGGGCAACGTGCGGGTCTGCATGCGTCCCGCGCGGTCATAGCTATAGGCGGTCCGCCCCGCCGAGCTTCCCCGCCAGTCGTCGACGTACTGCAGGCGACCGGTCGCGTCGAAGGTCTGCGTCACGACCTTGCTGTCCGGGTAGGTGATGGTCGTATTGTCGCGGCGATCGTAGCCGTAGGCCACCGTCCGGCTGCTGCGTGTCTCCCCGGTTTGTCGGTTGAGCTCATCATAGGTGTAGGTCGTGGCGGTGCTGCCGTTCTCGCTCATGTTCGTCCGGTTGCCAGCCTTGTCGTAGGCGTACCCGACATCCGGCGTGCTGTCTGAGTAGTCGATGCTGTTCAGGCGCCGGGCGCTGTCGTAGCCGAACGTCTTCACCACCCCGCCGAAGTCGGTTGCGGTGACCGGCAGGCTGTCCAGCGTGTAGGTGGTGCTGGCTGTTCGTGCGGTGGTGCTGCATGTTGGGGTGCACGCGTACGCCGAGGGTGTCTGCTCCGAGGTGAGACGGTTGTTCGCGTCGAAGGTAAACGTCTGCGCGTGGTTCTCCGGATCGGTGATAGTGAGACGGTTGCCGTTCTTGTCGTAGCTGAACGAGCTCGCGTGGTTCAGGGCATCCGTCACCTGGTCCAGGCGGCTGTGCTTGTCATAGTGATAGGTCGTGCCCTGGTTCTTCGGGCCCTCGTGCGTCGCGCGGTTGCCGAGCTTGTCATAGCTGTAGGTCGTCGTGATCGTCTGGGCCCCGGCGGTCTTGGCCTCGGTCAATAGCCGACCAACTTCGTCATACGTCCAGGTTGTCGTCGACGACGTGCTCGCGTCGATCGGCACCGTCTCGGTCAACCGGTTGCCATCCTCGTCGTAGGTATAGTGCGTGACGTAGCCCAGCTCGTCTTCCAGCTCTTCCAGGAGGTTGACCGGGTTCCAGTTGAAACCGCGGCTGACCTCCGCCTGGCTACTGGCCGTGCCGATCCCCTGGTACTCGCGGGTCACGTTCCCGACCTCGTCGTAGGTCCAGCGTTTCGCCGTGCAGAAGGCGCCGCTGATGCCGTGGCAGCCAGGGCCACTCTGGCCGGCCAGGGTGACGGCCCGTTCCTCTTTCGTCCTCCGCCCTTCCTCGTCGTACTCGAAGCGCGCCTCGTGCCCATTCGGATCGGTGATGGTCGTCATCCGTCCAGCGTCGTCGTAGGCCCACTGGGTGACGATCTCGCCCCCCGAGTACTCCGACGTGGTCAAGCCGGTCTTCTTCTCCTTCGTCTTGCGCCCGGCGTCGTCGTACTCGAACTCGGTGTCGCTCCAGCTCGTGCCTGGACAGCCTGAGCCCGAGCCGCGGGCCGTGGCGACGTGCTGCTTCCAAACCAGCCCGTTTTGGAGATACTCAACGGTCGAGCAGGGCCGCTCGGCAGCCGTTGCCCCCGGCATAACCGTGGTGATAACCCGTCCGCGGTTGTCCACGCTGTAGTTGGTCACGCCGTTCATCGGGTCGGTGGTGCTCAGAAGCTGGCCATCACGGCTGTACGTCGACTGGGTGATCAGGTCGATGTTGTTGTCGTTGTCCGTTGGCGAGGCGCTCATCCGAATGCGGACCTTCGTGACCC